>JANYCO010000616.1 GCA_025360235.1 Cytophagales bacterium | reverse complement strand
AGTAAAAATATTATCCTTTAGATCTTTTTTGTACCCTACAATATTCGTTTTTTCATTTTTTACAATATTATAGTGAATTAAAAATTTCACATTTGGAGTCAGGTAAAGATTGTAACCTACATCAAACATTGTATATTTAATTTCACCGGCATTCATTGTAGTTGTTTTTGAACTTAGGTCTTTTCCTGAGACTTTTGTGTTTGGATCAAGCCACTCGTATTTAAACGCAACTTCGTGTTTCGATTTCGCAATTCTTTGTATGAAATAAACATATCCAGCACTGAATTGTCTGATGTACATTGCAGCAGTAGCCGATGGCATTACTTGAGGACTTCTAGAACTTACATCTGTTCCTGTTTGGGTACCCCAGAAATATTCTCCCCTTAACGTTGTTGTTCCAAGAATTGATTTGATACTGAACAACCCTTCTACTCCATAATAAACCCTTGGAAGGATTTTATTTTTAAACTTTCTGCTTGTAGTATCTTTTGATTCCCAAACTTTATTACCGGTAGCATCTGTTGTTATCCCTTGATATACTTTATTGTTTTGAGCAATGAATCCTCCATTGTAATGAGAAAAACCAATTCCGTATTTTATTTTATCGTCTTTTAAGGAATTGTAATAAACGACGTGACCTATGAAATCTTTTTTGTAGTCAAAATCCGTTAACCCTGAAACACCAGTAGTACCGCTTGGAGTTCCTGCAGGAGTAGAAGTGCCGGGTACTATTATACCTTGACCGTTATAGAAACCTGCATCGACTTTTAAACCATGAAGCGTTTTGCCATGCTGTGGTTGGAAGGAAAGCATAGCTCCAAGATCTCTTTCGTTTGGTAGCATCGATTGAGAGAATCTTGAACGTTCCGGACTTTCTCTGTCTGCAGAAGATTGTTGGATCTCATAACCAAATGGGCGGTTCATCACCCCTGCTGTTAATGAGAAATTCTGTGTCCATGGTTCAGTATATTTGGCAAAAATCTCTACAAGGTTCATTCCTCTTTCTGTAGCATTTATTTGCAATACATATTGTGAATTTTTTTGATTGTAAGTAAACTTAACACGTCCACGGCGTATCATAAATCGGTTATTGGAAGAAGTAGTAAAGTCTCCCCCATCAAAGTTTTTAGCTCCAGCTGTATCAGCAACCTGATATTGAGCCTGAACCCATCCTGATATTTTAAGGTTTTTTATAAGTTCAATGTCTTTTTTTACTGCGTTTAAACTTTTATTCAAACTATCGTTTGAAATTTGAGTTTGAGGAGCATCTTGAGAATATCCTTTCAGAAATAATCCAATGCTTAAGGTGAGTAGGGTAACTATTTTTTTCATTTTTTTTAGTTTTTAATTCTGTGCAAATGTCTATTTGTAATATTAACTCTGTTTTACTTTAATGTTAAGGAATTGTTAAATATGTAAATTTGATAACAATAAGGTTTCTTTAAAAGGGTTTTCCCTTTTATAAATGCTTATTAAACTATTATTTTTTAGGAATTTAGACTTATGGAAATAAAATGCTGAATTATGATTGTTTTACAATTCATTAATTTTTTTATCTATTTATTAACATAAAGATTAACTCGCTTTATAAGAAAACTGATTTAATTCACTTTTAAGATTGTCGTTCTCGTTTTTCAGCGTCTCTATTTCATGCTGAACGGTAACCGTCATTCTTTTCATTTCTTCTTGCGTGGCTTGCATTTCTTCCATGTTTTGTCTCATCTCTTCTTCCTGCGCACGCAATTCTTCCGTCATTTCCTGAGAACGTTGCAGCAGTATCAATGTCTTAGCATTTGTTTTATGACTGTTGATAACGGCTCCAATACTTTCAGAAAGTATTTCGACAAATTTAATTTTGTGGCTTTCAAGTTTTCCGAAAGAAGCCAACTCTATTACACCAAAGACCTGGTCATTTACTTTTACCGGCACAATTAAGATACTGTTTGGTAAAGCCTCTCCAAGACCTGAAGTAATATTTATATAGTCGGATGGAATTTCTGTAAGTAATATTGATTCAGCTTCTGCCCAACATGTACCAGTAAGGCCTTCTCCATATTCAATGCGCATATTCAAATATTTTTTTCTATTATAAGCGAAACATCCTTTTAGTGCCAAATGCGGATCTTTATCTTCTTCTCCTTCCAGCAAGAACAGCGCTCCCTGATTAGCACCAAGATATTTTGCTAATTCGGCAATAATGGTATCATAAAGATTGTCTGTAGACTTTTCTGAATCACGCAAGGTTTCTGCAAATTTCGCCAATCCTTCATTGTGCCAGTTTCTTTTATCTTCTTCCTCATCTATATCTCTTACCTGTTTAATTATTTTATTTAAGGTGATGCTTACTTCATCGTTAGAAGAATTTAATGTAATTTCTTCTTTGATCTCTCTTGCACTAATACCTTCAATTAATTGCATAGTATTTTTAAATTTGTGAATGATATTTTCAAACCCAGTGATTAGGTCTTTCATTACATCGTTATTTTCTAAATCATTAAACTGAACGGACAATTCCCCCTGACTTATTTTAGAAGCTTTCTCTTGAATAGATTGCATAGGTTCAAATACTGGTTTTATAAATTTTCTTAACGCAATCAATACAATTGCAAGGATGAAAATAAATATTCCAGATATTGAAATTATTGCAGTGGTAATAAGGTTTTGCGCCTTGTTATTAAATTGATCATTTGTTTTTGTTAAAACGCTCAGTATTTTTTGTACACTGACATTAATCTGGCCACGCATGCCTTTATCCTTATTTAATCCTATAGCTTGCTCAATGCCTGTAACCTTTTCGAAAGTCCCAGTATATTGATTAAAAGCGGATTGGATTTCTTCTTTTTCAGGAGAAGAAGGCAATGCATTTATCTCTTCAGCCAACACCTCTTTATCCTTGTTGAATTTGTCGATATAGCTTTGATCTTTGCGAAGAAAAAAATCTTTTTCATGTTTTCTTAATACTAGGATACTCTTTTTATCTTTGATAAGATCACTCTTCTCAAGTTTGTGTGCTGCTTCTCTTAATTTTCCTTCCAGTCCAAGGTCTTTAAACCCTCGTTCTTTAATAAGAGCTCCTACTTTTAAGAAATTCTGTTTGACAACCTCAAACTCCTTACTTACGCTTTTCAACTCATCTGCTTCACTGTCGTTGGATGAATTTATCAGAGATACAATGTTTCCTTCAAAAGTAGAAGCACTGTTTTGAAATAATTCAAATTCATTATTGGTGCCAGATTTTACAAAACTTGTGTCTGACCATGCGTTTAGCAAAAAGCCACGTACGTTTGACTGGCATTGGATTACATTGTTTAATGCCTCTGATACCTTTAAACTGTTGTTTACATTTTTCTGGATGGATAGAATTGTAAATACAACTATTCCTCCTATTGATAGCAGAAGTACAATTGCTCCAAGTACTATAAGGTTTAATTTTTTCTTAAAATTATTAGTAGATGCCATTTTGAATTTAATTTGGGTTAATTAAAATTGTTTAATAGTAGTTGATCAAACGCAAAGACACAGAGAGTGTTATGTAAATAAATATAGTTGTATGTAAGGTTTTACTCTTTTTTGGAATACAAACATAACTGCATTTTATTGGTGAGGTCCCTGGGATGATCAATGAGTAAGTGGGAAATAGGTGGGAAATGAGAAAAGCTAAATATCTAATTATTATATAATTAATTTTATTTGGGCTAAATAAAAATGAGTATTTGGAATCAGGTCAAGCAAATTGGTTAACACGCAGTTAATATTAGATGAAAAAAGGAGACAAAAAAAAATATCTTAGTACATCAATCATACATTAAAGCCTATGATCCATTAAGTATATTTATTAAAAATGTACAGGAATTGAAGAATGAAAGAGTTACTGCACTTACTTTATTTTGTCCCGAAATATTTTATCCAAAGCTATTACTTGGGGAATCACCATTTGTCGATCATCATTATGGATCAAAAAATCTGCTCTTTTTATTTTTTCTTCCTCAGGCATTTGTTTGTCCATGATACCATGAATCTCCGTTTCTGTGCGTTGCGGATCACGGATAAGGATTCTTTTAATACGAATTTCTAATGGAGCGGTTACTACAATAATTTTATCAAGGGTTTTATAAGAATCAGATTCAAATAGTAATGCAGCCTCTTTTAAAAGATAAGGAGCATTGTTGTGTTGGCTAGTCCATTCCATAAAGTCTTCACCAACCCTTGGGTGTACGATATTGTTTAATTTTTCTGTTTTGGTTTTATCATTAAGGATCATACTTACAATATGCCTTGAATTAAATTTATTATCTATATAAGCAGATTCGCCAAAGAGTTCAATAATTTCTTTTTTTACATCAGGATGAAAGTTAGAAATCCATTTGGCACGTGAATCGGCATCGTATACGGGTATCCCAAGGATCGAAAAAATACGACTGATTAAAGTCTTCCCTGAGCCTATTCCACCAGTGATCCCAATCTTTAACACCTTATTTCTCATAAGTTATTTTTTAGATTTTGTTCGCTCAAAACTAACATAAATGGTATCGTCCAGTACCTCGTTAATTTTGATCCCATCCATTTGTTTGGCAACCATATTTTTTAGGCGGGCACCAGTCAGGTATTTCTTTTTTTTGAAATCGTTTAATTCTAATTCGATTGGAATAGAATTTATAAAATTTGTTTTCGTAAAAATATCCCAGCCAGAAGCTGAAGTGTTAAATCGTATGTCTGTTGGAAGCTCGGTAAGTGGAGCAAATTGTTTCTCATCATAACGAATGATAAGCGGATGCGTTACGTCAACAGAATAATCGTTGGTTATGGCATTAAAAAACCAAAGGGTGACGGCAGCAAACACACAAAATGCTATTGCTTTCCAATCACCCTTTTTAATTCCCAGATTTTTTTTCAAATCTATCCCTTTCGGTTATTTTACTACCTCTGGTGTTTGAGCCTTCTTAGTTGCTTCAGCAGAAACGGAAGTTTTTTCAAACTTCAATTTAATGCCTTTGTCCACCTCTACCATTATGGTATCATCACTTTCGATGCTGGCTATTTTACCATGCAGGCCGCCAATAGTAACGATGTTGTCTCCTTTTTTCATACTTTCTTTAAACAGCTTAGCTTCTTTTGATTTTTTCTGCTGAGGTCTGATCATAAAAAAGTAAAATACTGCTGCCATTCCTCCCATCATAAGGAAGGTGCCAATGTTACTTCCTCCTTCTTTCGGAGCTTGTAATAATACGAATTCTAACATTTTATATAGTTGTTTAAATTTATTGTTTGTATGGACCTGCTTTTTTCTCTACTACAAAAGCACTGATTTTAATATCTGTTTTATCGGGATCAGTATTGGCAGTAACGGTTACCGTTTTATCGATCTGACCTTTTTTGCCCGCACTGTCGTAAATAACTTTTATTTTACCTTCTTGCCCCGGAGCAATAGTGTCTTTGGTATATTCTGGAATGGTGCATCCACAAGAAGCTCTGGCATCCTGCAATACAAGAGGGTTAGAACCTGTATTTTTAAATTTAAAAATATGATCTACTTTTTTACCTTCGTCTATGTTTCCAAAATTAAAAGAAGATTCAGTAAATTCAATTTTGGTAAGAGCCATAGTAGATTTGGTACTTGGCATTTCATCTTTTGTAGGAGACGTTGTCACTGTATTGCTATCTCCAGCAACAGCATGATCAGTTTCTTTGGAATCACAGGCATTCAAAAGAAATGCTCCGGCAATAAGTAGTAAGGTATAATTTATCTCTTTTACCATCGTATTAATTGTTTTAGTTTATTCTTTTACAAAATTATAAATAATATCAGTCCCGCAAAATTACTTATTATCAATAAGGCCGCGTCCACTCTTACGAATTGTACCATCTTTAGTCAGATCGGCTGCAATACTGTCCAGAATACCGTTTACAAAGACTTTGCTTTTAGGAGTGCTATAAATCTTAGAGATTTCAATAAACTCATTTATAGACACTTTCACCGGGATACTAGGGAATAAAATCATTTCTGCAGTAGCCAGTTTCATAATGATCTTATCCATCATAGCCACCCTATCGGCCTCCCAATTTTTGACTCTCTCAGTAATAATAGGTTCTAATTTGTTGTCCATTTCTACTGTTTTATCATAAAGCTCAATAAAATAAGCCTTATCTTCTTCCCAGTTGGAGGAGATGTCCAACAATATATCATCTGCCGTCTGCCCTTCACCAACAGATTTAATGGTTTTAACAGCCATGCTTTTTACAATAGAACTGTTTTCTGTCCAGTTTAGATCATCGGATTCAAAATGTATTACAACAGCTTCTTTTTTAAGAAAAATACTTTTTAAAATATAAAGGCAAATGTCACGGTCTATCTGAACAGAACTTTCATTAAGTTCCTGGTATTTTTTGTATGCTTCGTCTGGTTTGATATATTCTTTAAAAGTATTTCTTACAAACGCAGGGTCAAGTTCTATCTTATGCTTTATTCTTTGTTGTTCAAAATCTTTATTGGCCCTAAGTGCTGCAATTACAGCGTTGTTCTGCAATTTCAATTCTTTGGAGGCGGTTGGTAGCGCTTTCACAAGTTTTGTTTTTTTCTCTTCTTCGTCTATTTGAACGAAATCAGAAATGGCAATCAGAAAACTAAGTAATTCTAAATATTTGTAATTGATATTTTCTACATCTTCCAGCATTAGTTTGCGAAAGTGTTTCGTATCTTTTTCTACTCGTGATTTATAGGTGGATTTGGCTTCCTCGGCAGCAGCAATTACGTCTTTTTCTTCGATGGTGTATTTGACAGTTTCATGGAAGGATTTTTCATACAAGGCAGAGGCTTCGGCTTTTTTCTTATTAAGAAGTTCATGGTTCTGAACTTCCATGGAATTAAGGTCTGGTAAAAACGAGGCTGCAATCTCTTCCAGTCCCAACTCAAAATTAGATTCTCTGGACTGATAGAGGGCATAAATTGCCTGCATCACTTTAATTCTCAATAACCTTCTATTTAACATGTCTAAAGAACGATTTTTCTTATCTTTGTTTCCGAACAGCAATATTAACAGTTTTTACATAGTTTAACAAATTGATGTGAGAATTGTTTAAAAAGAAGAGAAAATCATTAATGAAAGAACTTGCCTATTTAAATAAATACCTCTTAAAATATAAGTATCTTTTACTTTCTGGAGTCATATTAGTATTCTTAAATAACATTTTTGCTACGCTTACAGCGCCATTAATGGCAAAATCGTTTGATCTGATAGGGAAATTTATCAGCGCTTATAAAAATATATCAGATCCAATTCAGAAGGAAATTCTATTTTCTCAATTCAGAAATCAATTACTGGAATATGTAGGCCTTATAGTAGGGACCTCTGTTGTAGCAGGAGTGTTTTTGTATTATCAACGTAAAACAATTATTGGTGTCTCAAGAAGAATTGAGTTTGATTTAAAAAATGAAATTTATAAACACTATCAAGCGCTACCTCTGTCTTTCTATAAAAAAAATAATACAGGTGATCTTATGAATAGGATTTCCGAAGATGTGAGTCAAGTAAGGAATTATCTAGGCCCATGCATTATGTATGGGTTGAACATGGTGGCTATTTTTGCAGTTACGATTCCGTTTATGCTTTCTGTAAGTCTTAAACTAACCGTTTTTACATTGTTACCTTTACCGCTTCTTGCGCTCAGTATTTATTTGGTAAATACGCGTGTTACTAAACAATCGGAGGCGATTCAGAAAAGTCAGTCAGACATGTCTACACAAGTACAGGAAGCCTTCTCCGGCATTCGTGTATTAAAATCGTTTGTAAGAGAAAAAGATTCGGTTCGAAAATTTGAACTGAAAAGCGAAGAATATAAAGAGAGCTCTATTCGATTAAGTAAATTACAAGCTTTGTTCTTTCCTACCATTCTTACCCTTATTGGAGCAAGCAATATCCTGGTAGTATACATAGGAGGAATCGAAGTAATTGATAAAAAAATAGAATTGGGAAGTATTGCAGCATTTTTATTTCTTTTGAACAGAATGAGCTGGCCTGTAGCTTCACTGGGCTGGATCAGCAGTCTTATTCAGCGAGCAGAAGTTTCTCAGGGAAGGATCAATGAATTTTTAAAAGAAAAATCGGAGATAATTTCAGGTAATAGTGAATTAGTCACCTCCAATGGGGAACTGGAATTTAGAAACGTAAGCTTCACCTATCCAGATACAGGCATTGAAGCACTGAAAGATATTTCCTTTATTATAAAAAAAGGAGAAACGCTTGCCGTTGTAGGAAATACAGGCTCAGGCAAAAGTACCCTCGCACATCTTCTC
>JANYCO010000569.1 GCA_025360235.1 Cytophagales bacterium | reverse complement strand
TTCGAAGCATTCGGGCGCTTTTATATCTTCAAGGTTGATCCCACCAAACGTAGGCTCAAGTGATTTTACTATTCTAATAAACTCGTCCGGATCCTGACAATCGATCTCAATATCAAACACGTCGATCCCTGCAAATTTTTTAAACAAAACGCCCTTGCCCTCCATCACGGGTTTGGACGCTTCAGGTCCAATGTTGCCAAGACCAAGAACTGCAGTACCATTGGTAATTACCGCTACAAGATTTCCTTTCGCGGTATATTTATAGACATCGTCTTTGTTTTTTTCAATCTCTTTGCAAGGCTCAGCAACACCTGGTGAATAAGCCAAAGCAAGGTCAAGCTGTGAACTTAACATTTTTGTTGGCACTACTTCAATTTTACCCGGTTGTCCTTGACTATGGTAGTTAAGGGCATCTTCTCTTCGTATATCAATAGCCATCTTTAATTCTTAATTTTTAATTCTTAATTTCTTACTTTTCACTCAGTCAAACTTGCTGTTCTTATTCTGTTCTTTGCCTTTTTTATATTTTTATTATCCGAATCTTTAAACTCCAGGTGTGAGCCCCAGGAAACATAAAATAATTTACTTGACTTTCCATAATCACTAACCACCGTGCCGTCAGGCAAGGTTAATCCTCCTTTTTGGTAGTGCAGAAAATCATTTAAATAATATTTAAAAGTGATGACTTGAGTTTTGAGAAATTTTAGTTGAAAAAAAACTGAAGGATTAAACCAATTTACCTTGTTGGAAAACCATTCCGTCTTTCTTGTTTTTGTATCACCATAAAGAAATTTTTCTTTGTAGTTGAAAAGGAAATTTGCTTCAGCACCAAGAGCTATAAAAGCCATACGGTCTACCTTACCCATTTTAAAAGCAAGCGGAACGGTAAGGGCATACGCTCTTTGTTTGAGATGAAGATTATAACTTCCAAAATTATTTATCATACCAATATTTTTTATTCCAATCCCCATGTAGAAGCCCGTTTTTCTATTGAAATTATAATGCCATTGACTCTCATGATTAATGCATCCTGAAAACCGAACAACGGGAGAAGAAGAAATAGTTGTTGAATTCATAGACGAACCGGAAAATATAAATTCTGTTTGACTGGCAGGAAATTTTCTTTGCGAGTAGCCGAAGAAGGGAAGTATGAGGAGGCTAATCGTAATAATGCTTTTCATAGAACCTGCTATTTTGAAAACTAATTTAATCCCAATTTACCTAAAACAGACTACTTACAAATAAATTGTCTACTTTTTATTTTTAACCTCTACAAGAATTTCAGAGATGAAGTCCATCTGAATCTGCTGGATCTCCAGAAGCTTTTGGTTTTGGTGCATAATCATATGATCGATTTTTTCATGCAACAATCTAATCTCCAATTCTGCTTTAAGATTCACTTTGAAATCATTTTCTGATCGGCTTCTGTCTTTTTCTTCTTTTCTGTTTTGGCTCATCATAATGATAGGTGCCTGTATTGCCGCAA
The DNA here is from genome assembly GCA_025360235.1 of Cytophagales bacterium. Lineage (GTDB taxonomy): Bacteria > Bacteroidota > Bacteroidia > Cytophagales > Cytophagaceae > JANYCO01. Next base: position 1,720 of record JANYCO010000569.1, on the reverse strand, counting down.
GACAAGAGAGCAGCAAATTCAATAAAATAAAAGGATAAGGATCAAAAGGGTCAGCACTCAACATCCAGATATTGATAAGCATCCACACGATAATGAAACTAAAAAAGGAAATAATAAAAGTCCAGCTCCCCCCAAAGCTCGCGATTTTATCTGCTACCCGCTGTCCTGGTGTCAATTCAATCTGAATCGTCTCTTCTATATTAGAGGTGAGGATTTCATTCTTTTCGATACTGGAGAGCACTTCTCTCTCCATTCTGTCGAGGTCTTTGAATTCTTCTTTTATAATACTCTCCAGGTATTTTTTTCTGTACTCGTTTAGAGTAGCAATATTAATAAGGGATGAAGAATCAAAAGCAGGAAAATTATTTTTAATAAAATCAAAAACAGGCTTCCTTAAACTTGCTCCTTTCACTAAGGATTCTGATTCAAACGTTTTACCGGTGATACTACATTTCGTATGATTTTCCATAATAAACACATTAAACGTAAAAACAGGGAATAAATATTATTTAAACCCTTTTTTGTATTTCTCGTAAAAGAGTTTTAATTTCCGTCACTAAACCTAAAATTATGAGAAATTTATTACTTTTATTTGTTTTTGTTTCGGCTATAGTGATGTATAGTTGCGGTTCACAACACAGATGTCCTACATATGCCGATTCTGGGGCTAAATGGCACAAAAAGCCATCTGGAGGACACCCTTATCATAAGCATTAATTTGGCAAACGGATCTGAATTAAAAAAACATTCTTGTAACTACGCCAAAATAAGAAAGCACAAGCCCACTTGATACAGGTGAGCTTGTGCTTTACTGTAAAATTTTATTAAAACAATTTCTTGAAAGAGTCTTTCAGGTCATCTAATTTTTCTGAGGCTGCACCTTTAATGTCGTCCATTTTATCAGCGGAAGCTTCTTTCACAATACTGGCAATATTTAATTCTTTCCCCAGAAGCAATCCTTCCAGTTGTCCACCCAACGAGTCAGGCATTTTTTCTTTCAACATGCTCAAAACTTGAGTAAGGGCGGCTTTTGATTGGTCGGTAGTTATACCAACCGTATCAGAAATGGTTTTGATTATTTTATCCATGATTGTTTAGTTTAAATTTTGAGAAATAAATATATCCATTTTATCTTAACAATCACATTCCCAGATATGAAAATCCTATTAATTACTTGCACTACAAAGCTATCCCTCTTAATATTCCTAATATTTATGCGTAAAACCGCTTGTCTATTTTACATAAATCCTTATTTTTGAAGGAACCAAGCCGAACTTTATCAATAAATTACATGATTAAACCTTTACCATTAATCCTATTATTATTTTCTTTTACTGTAAGTGTTCTTTTACCAAGAAATACTTCTGCTCAAGCCAAATCTGATGAAGATGTAAATGAAATATTCAACGTTTCATTGGAAGAATTATTAAATGTGGGAATGATTTCTGCCTCCAAGAAAAAACAAAGCGTGGCTGATGCTCCTGCCACAGCGTATGTATTTACGGAACAACAGATTTTACTTCGCGGATATTCTAATCTAATGGAATTATTGGAAGATGTGCCTGAGGTAGAAATTCAACATAATTCCAATCCTGAATTCAGAAATCTTGTTACTTTTCGTGGCGTTTCCGGAAATGAAAAATTTCTAATTCTATTAAACGGAATAAGAATCACGCCCACCACAGGCGATAGTTATATCCTTGGCTCCAACTTCTCTCTT
>JANYCO010000537.1 GCA_025360235.1 Cytophagales bacterium | reverse complement strand
TAAATAAATTATATTCTATCGCTTCTTCTCTTAACAACTCTGCCTCAAAAGATGGTAGTAAAACCATAAACAAACCATCTGGCAACAGCAACTTTGTTACCGCTTCCAGTAATTCCTGCATGGATAAGGCGGTACCGTGATGAGCAATATTTATTTTTTCGTTTTCCGATTTTAAATTATCTTTATAGAAAGGAGGGTTTGAAATAATAAGGTCGTATTTCTTTTTGGCAGAAGATGAAAAATCCTGAATCGCTTGTGTAGACACTTTTATTCTATCCTTCCATGGTGAATTATTAATATTCTGTTTTGCCTGTTCTGCAGCATCTGCATCAATTTCTACCGCATCAATAAGACCATCCGAACGCTGAGCAACCATGAGCGCCAGAAGTCCAGTACCTGTTCCGATATCCAGGATATTTTTAAACATTTGAGGTTTTATCATTGCACCAAAAATGCAAGAGTCCGTACAAACCTTCATGGCAGCGTTCTCCTGATCGATTCTAAATTGCTTAAATTGAAAATAATTATTTGCCAATGGATCTAGTTTTTAAATTATTAGTGTGCAAAGATAGTCTATTATAAGCTATTTATTTGGCTTTGATAAATCCTATTAAAAAGGTTATTTTTGTACAGATGTTAATTAAAGAACATAGCATTTTAAATTACCCCAATTATATAAAACTTCTGACAAAGCTTTGTAAAGGCAGAACTGCCTTATTTTTCATTATAGTATACTTAACAACTTTCCCTTGTTTTGCCCAGCCAGACATTGTACTACCCGACTATAACAAGAGCACAGGTGTGATTGATCATGACTCACTTAAAAAGGGGCATATAGTCATTACAGATATTATTATTAATGGAAATATCCAGACAAGGGATGAGATCATACTTCGTGAAATTGAATATGCTATTGGAGATACGATTCATGGCCACAGACTCCAGGGGCAATTGTTATGGATAAAGAACAGAATTTTTAATACCACTTTATTCCTTTGGGTAGACATTAGCATTTCAGGAGACCATGAGGTAAATAAAGTATTATATATCCATGTAAAGGAAAGACATTATGTAATCCCAATGCCTACAGGAGGACTTATCGATCGTAACTTTAACGAGTGGTACCAGGACCGCCATCATGATCTGACAAGGATTTATTATGGTCTAAATTTAAAAGTCAGAAATCTCTGGGGACTCAACCATACACTGAAACTAAAAGCGATTACAGGTTTTAACAAAAGAGTAGAGACCAATTATATCATTCCCTACATCAATAAAAGACTTAAAACCGGCATGGTTATCAATGCCCTTATGGAATTTAATTCACTAGTTGCTTACCGCTCCTACCACCACAAACTTCAGTACGAGGAATTTAAAGGATCTGTAGGGAGAGCTAAATACAACATAGGATTTATGCTGACCCGCAGAAATAAATTTTATATCCAACATCAGCTTGGCCCCTATTTTCAGTATACTTCCATCGCTGATACTATCCGAAAACTAAATCCCGATTATCTTCTCAGCGGTGCGAATTATCAGAGATCTCTGGGATTAAAATATATATTCACCTACGACAAAAGAGATTTTATAAATTATCCTTTGAAAGGGAATTTCTTTAAGATTGAGGCAGATTATCAATATCTCAATTCTATTAAAACGATTAACACATCAAGTCTGAGAATGGAATACACTCAATTTATTCCATTCAATAAACGTATATTTTTTGCTTACAGTGTCAGAGGTAAAATTTCTGCTCCTGAAAAACAACCCTACTTTAGCCAGCGAGGGCTTGGGTACAACAAAGAATGGGTGAGTGGATACGAGCGTTATGTAATCGATGGACAATCTTTTGGATTAGTGAAAACAAATTTAAAATGGAGACTTTTCTCTATTAACCGTGTAGTAAAATTTGTTCCTCACCATAAATTCAGAACGATTCCTTTGAGTACCTACCTGAAACTATACGCAGATGCGGGTTTTGTGAACGACAATACCTACAACCCAAACAATAATTTTCTATCCAATCGTTTATTAACAGGTGGTGGAATCGGACTTGATTTCGTAACCTATTATGACCTTGTAGCAAGGATTGAATATTCAATCAATGGCTTAGGGCAAACCGGAATATACATAAATATGAAAGCAGGACTTTAACTAATGGTTAATTATTAATTATTAATGGTTAATGAAGACACAATTACCAATTTTAGGGCTCAAAACTTTAAACTTTAAACTTTAAACTTTTGAGCCCTAAAATTGGTAATTGTGTCTTCATTAACCATTAATAATTAATAATTAACCATTAGTTAAAGTCCTGCTTTCATATTTATGTATA
>JANYCO010000524.1 GCA_025360235.1 Cytophagales bacterium | reverse complement strand
CGGTAATTGTCTCTGCTGATTTAGATGGGGCTACAGGAGCTGCCACACTTGATTATATAAAAGGGATGAAAGAATTGGCTACCTATTTGAAAGCAACAGGTGTAAAAGTGATTGAATTCTATTGTCCTAATGATAACTGGGATAAAATAAAAGCAGCAAGTGCCGGGGCACATTTTTTTGTTTATTCCGGCCACGGTGTTTACGATGGCTCCCTTCCTCCTAAATGGGTAGGTGGACTTTGTCTTACCGATAAATTTGTTGCTTCTGCTGATATGGAAAACGATCTTAAGTTGGCGTCAAATGCCGTAGTGGTATTTAATCACGCTTGTTTCACTGCCGGAAGTTCCAGCTGTGACAATGGTAAAGACATTGGCGTAATGGAAGCACACCGTCGTGTAGCGATGTATGCACACCCTTTTATGGACATGGGATTTGGCTGTTATTATTCTAATAATTTCTACGGGGGAGCAAAAAGTTTCTTTGAAGGCTTTCTGGCAGGAAATAATGTGAATTCGATTTACTCCAACACAACAACTCCATTCTCAAAAGTACTGGAATTCAAAGATTACGAATTTAAGAAATCAGCAAAAATAGGCCTTTCTCAAAGTGAGTTTGGCTCCTATGATCTTGCCGTAGTTGGCAACCCAGGTTTATCCATTTACGACTTAATAAAATCATCCTCCAAATAACGGGTTATTTGATAAAGGTCCTTGTTATTGTCTGTTTGTCGTATTACCTTTGTTTAAAATCATTCTAAACAATGGCAAAAGCGACCCGGACGGCGGCGGATCTGAAAATAGGAGAAAGAGGCGTAATTTGCTGTTTTTCAGATCAGGAGATGTCCTTAAAACTCCTAGAGATGGGTTGTTTGCCAGGTTCTGAGATTGAACTTAGCTCTAAAGCTCCTTTTGGAGATCCCATTTGTATAAAAGTATTAGGCTATAGCCTTTCCATGAGGTTAGAGGAAGCTGCTACCATAAATTTAATGTAATGTAATGTAATGGGAGCAAGAAACATTCTCAAGATAGCATTGTTAGGCAACCCAAATTCCGGGAAGTCGTCCCTTTTCAACCACCTTACCGGACTAAATCAAAAGATCGGAAATTTCCCGGGAGTTACGGTAGATAAAAAAATAGGGCTCTCAAAAATAAATCAAACACTCGTTGCAGAAATTATTGATTTGCCTGGGACTTATAGCCTTTATCCAAAATCACTTGACGAACAAATTGTTTTCGATTTTTTAAATTCACCAAACGATGCGCACTATCCGGATTTTCTGGTGGTGGTGGTAGACGTCTCCAACTTAAAAAGAAATCTTCTGCTCTTCACTCAAGCACGCGATCTTGGCTTCCCTGTTATACTTGCGCTGAACATGCTTGATATAGCAAAAAGAGCGGGAACAAATATTGATATAGAGACATTAAAAAAAGAACTAGGCGTTCCGGTAGTCTCTATCAATGCCCGTAATGGTGATGGTGTAGATCTATTGAAGACTGCTATCTCTTGCCCAGTGCACAATGCTCCTGACTCCTTTCTGAACTTTAAAGAATTTGCTCCTGAATTAATCCAGGAGATCAAAGAAAAATTCAGCATCAAAAATAATTATCTCGCATTACAGATAGCTCACCGTTACAAAGAAGTAGAAAGCCTTTCAGAAAATGATAAAAAATTAATCGAAGAGCTTAAAATCAAACACGGATTTGACAGTGTGTTACTCCAATCGAAAGAAACGGTAAGCCGGTACGAAGTGATCCATGAAATTCTTTCGAAAGTAGAAAAGAAAGGAAATACCGCGGAGCGAGAGCGCTTGAGTTATAAAATAGACAAAGTGCTTACGCACAAAATTGGAGGCTATCTAATCTTTTTTCTATTGTTATTTCTCATGTTTCAAGCTGTTTTCGCCTGGGCTGCATTACCAATGAATTTAATTGACAGCGGAATAGCAGGAATAAACGATTGGCTTAAAAACACTCTGCCTGAGGGACCGTTAGTAGATCTGCTAACAGATGGACTGATCGCAGGACTTGGAGGCATCCTTATTTTCATTCCACAGATCGCTATTTTATTTGCCTTCATTGCTATTCTGGAAGAGTCAGGATATATGTCGAGGGTAATGTTTTTGATGGACAAGATCATGAGACAGTTTGGATTGAATGGAAGAAGTGTTGTACCTCTTATCTCCAGCGTGGCTTGTGCCGTTCCCGCTATTATGGCGACCAGGAATATTGACAATTTAAAAGAAAGACTGGTCACCATTTTTGTAACCCCTTTGATGAGTTGTTCTGCACGTATTCCAGTGTTTACGGTATTGATAGGTTTGATTGTTCCAAAAGAATATGTGGTTGGGATTTTCAATTTACAAGGGCTTGCACTGATGGGCTTATATTTACTGGGCTTTCTGGCCGCTATCTTATCGGCCTTGGTAATGAGTAAACTACTCAAAACAAAAGAGAAAAGTTATTTCATCATGGAATTTCCAACTTATAAAATGCCTCGTTGGAAAAACGTAGGTATAACATTGGTAGAAAAAGTAAAAGCATTTGTATTCGAAGCAGGTAAAGTAATCCTTGCCATCTCTGTGGTGCTCTGGGTGCTGGCTTCTTATGGCCCTTCTAACAAAATGGCGATTGCTGAAGACAAAGCCGTAGTGGAATCAAAACAAAAAAACCTTCCTGAATCAGAGGCAAATAATCTTATTGCAGCACGAAAGTTAGAATATTCTTACGCCGGCTATTTTGGCAGATTTATAGAACCAAGTATTAGACCGTTGGGTTTTGACTGGAAGATAGGGATTGCGCTTATCACTTCTTTTGCTGCAAGGGAAGTTTTTATAGGGACAATGGCCACAATCTACAGCGTAGGCGACCGCTCTGACGACAGCGAAACGGTAATGGAAAAAATGAGGGAAGAAATAAACCCTGAAACAGGCAAACCGATGTATTCGATAGCGGTGGCATTTTCGCTGTTGATTTTTTATGTTTTTGCGATGCAATGTATGAGCACTCTCGCTGTCGTATACAGAGAAACAAAAGGTTGGAAATGGCCAGCACTTCAATTTGCTTATATGACGCTGCTCGCTTATGTCTCAAGTTTTATAGTGTATCAATTGCTTTCATAATTGTACAATAACCAACAACCAGATTCAGGCGAGTAGTGTTTTTGTAAAGTGTCTCACCAGACACAGCTTCTATGCAACACAAAAGCAAGTATTACTAAAACAAGAACAACGAATAATGCTTATAGTTTTGGTTCAGGTACTTCATTCAAAACAGTCAAAGTAACCGACTACATTATGGTCAATAGCGATGGTATCGGAAACACTATTCAAGATGTAACTTCATTGAAATAATATGAACAGAGAATTATATATACAAACTGTAAAAAAAGAGTGTGCCTTTCTTGAACAAGAAGGGTACCTTTTTAATCAAATAGAAAACAATATTTATTACACGAAAGAATTAGACACCGAAGGTTTTAGAATTAGCTTTAGTTGGTTGGAGTATGGTGATAAATTTACTACACAAGGCTTATCTGCTGAAAAGAGATTTAATATTATTGAACAGGAAATACAAAAAATTTCAGGTCGTCATTTGGCAAATTATTACACAATCCATAAAAGCCCATTGGTTGACTATATTCCGAAAGGTTTAGAATTTACCGAAGATGAAAAAAATATTCGTTTTGTAACTGATTCTGTTAATGATATTGAATTATTTGCTGAATTAATTAAGGTATTCTATTCAAAAATAGCAATTGTTTTTTTTGAAAATTACAAAAACATTAATGCTATAAATAGTCAGTTAAAGGAGTTATTAGAAGAAAAAAAAATACAGACTATTTTGACTTCAATGGACAATACGACAATACTAAGGTTTTATGTTATTGCAATTATCTGTATGAATAATCCTATAAAGGATTTTTTTAAAGAAACTTATTTCCCGTATATAGAGGGTAGCCTAGACAATGAAATAAATAAAATAGAATTAGAAAGGTTCAAACTCCTCCAAAACAATCTTCATTCAAATGCTTAACCCGTTTGCCGTAGCTTTTAGCTACGCGCTTAACTATACTGTGAGGCGTTTCGCCGTGCTACTGCTACAGATGTCCGTAAGGAAAACGATAGTACGTTTGTAAATAAAGACAATATCATTTAGATTTGTGTGTTCATTTTTAATTTTCAAATTTTAATTTTTAAGTCATGTCGGAAGGATATAAAATCAGAAATCAAGAGGCTATTCATTATTTAACCTTTCAGGTCGTAAATTGGATGGATGTTTTTACAAGGCAGAAATACAGAGATATTTTAATTGAAAGTCTACTTTTTTGTAGAAAAAATAAAGGATTGAATATTCATGGATTTGTAATTATGAGTAATCATATGCACAGCATCCTTTCTTCAACTATAGGGGATTTGAGTGGTACCATAAGAGATTTTAAGACACATACCAGCAAAGCCATTATTGCAGAAATGCAACTGCCAGGAGAAAGCCGTAAGGAATGGATGTTAGGACAGATGAAGTATCATGCTATAACCAACAAACGAAATTCTGAACATCAGTTTTGGACTCATGAGAATCATCCTATGGAATTGTTCAGTAATAAGTTTAAAGACCAGAAGCTAGATTATATTCATCAGAACCCAGTCCGTGCAGGAATAGTTGACGAGCCGTGGGACTATATTTATAGTAGTGCCAGAGCATATAGCGATATGCAATGTATTATAGAAATTGATTATCTTTGAGAGATGTTGAGCGGATTAGTACAAATTATAGTTGAGTGCGCCCGGCGAAACGCCTCACAGTATAGTTAAGCGCGTAGCTAAAAGCTACGGCAAACGGGAATAGCAGCAG
>JANYCO010000513.1 GCA_025360235.1 Cytophagales bacterium | reverse complement strand
TCTGTACGGTTCAATGACAGGAAGTGAAATCGGATCTATCTCGTGGCCAGCACGTGCTCATATTCGTCACTACGGAGTTTAGGCAAGGGAAAATTCATCTTATAGAACCAATGGATAGTACCCTAGATGACTATTCAAAACAGCGAGTCAAACCACCCCGTGTTTTTATTACGTGAAATGATTACCAACATTATGGTGGTACTTTTTTAGAAACCCAAATTAATTCCATTCCCTTCAGAAAATTATTTGACTCGACATAAAGGAAGGAAATGTCATGATTTATTGATGGAATTCAAGAAAGAAACTTTGCAACAGGTAAATATGATCAACTTATTCATTAAGATTCCAATCTCCTTTGCAAACTTGGATTTTGTCCACGACCTTTGCGTTGACTTCGCTCCAGACGTTTTTCCTCGGCGATTGTTTCAGTGTATTCAAGCTGGCTTGTTGTAGCGGATTGTTTGATGGGAATCTCTGCTTCTCTAGATACATTTTTGGATCCTTCAACTTCATTAATCTGGCATCACTCAACGCTCCTAATTGTTGCACGCAAATATTTCAAGTAACTATCTTGGTTGGCACCTGTTTTTTCTGTATTACTCTCCTTCTCATTGATAAGTCTTTCGGCTGCTGTTATTATTTCATAGTCGTGCTGAATTGGGATGAAGTTTGATACACTTTCGTCCTCCATGACATGTCCGAAATATCCACCATAGATAGCTAGATGATGAGAACAACAATCATTTTAAAATCGACAATATAAGAGAACAATCTCATGTACATTTCATATCTATATATACGCAATAAAGTCGTACCTCCTACTTCATTCCCTTTGTAATGTAAATTTGACATTATTGTCATCTCAAGCATTTCACTTAAACATTCAATATAGTTGGTCTTTTCAGCGCCATCATAAGTGCAGAAGACAATAACTGACTTGACACTTCTTTGGATACTCTTATTAAGTGACAAAAATTGCAACATTCCTCTTCAATTGAGTGCATGTAAATTACATGAATTTTCTTAATCCAAGGTATTTTAAATCTAAGCTCGGATATCATGGCTTAATTTAAGGCCTTAATAATAATTAATTTAGTCGAATAACAATTAAATAATCTCAAAAAATTTGGTACTAAATCCAAACTCGTCCCTGATACTTGTCCACGCTTATCTTTGTCTTTCGCATAACTTCGCGTAGGAGTTCCATCCCAAAACATTGTAGCATATGCCTTCTTCTCAAAGGAATAAAGTTCCTGCCATTCCGGTAGAGTAAATAATTCGGTGAGGAACTTGCTCAAGTTGACATATGCAACTTGGACGGTGACGGCTATGGTTTCCTTAGACTCTTTGATTGGCATCGATAGATTAAAAGATTTTTGTTGCAGACCATATTTGGCCATCAAGTCGCGCTTTTTCAATTCCACATTTTTCTCCACCTGGGTAGCACTTGGTATGATAAATTCATGTGTCGGATTTTGTTCCTGCAAGAGTTCAGCTTGAAGAAGCAGAGATTTCATTTCAACGTTCTCGGAGAGATTACAGGTGTCTTGAATTCCTTCTACAAAATTTGTAAGATTGATAGGTTTCGAATCTGAGATTAAGCCTTTCTTTTGTAAGCATTGGGTAAATCTAGTATCCTCAGTGAGCTGATTGACTGCACAAATAAATTGTTTTTGGTTGCTAAGATTCAGGATCGGTTGGGTGAGAGAGCTAATGGGTGCTGGGCCTTTCAGTTTCGTCTTCTTCAGATGTGGGGATAACTACCATATTCAGAATAATAATTAAAATTATAAGAAAAGAAAGGAGCAATCATTTCATCTTTGTTTAGAATACCAATTCATTGGCGTCAGAGACTCGTTTGTTGACTTGAGCAAATGATCGAGCTTCTGATCTTTGTTGCGCATCTTGGCGACTCTCTAAAGTGTTAGTTATTGGAAAGTGTTTTTTTAAATCTAACAACAACAATTGTATGAACCAAGATGGTGGCATACCTGCTTTTTCGACTCCTGAACGATGGCTATATTGCGGGAGAAGTGGCTTCGACACCTAGCACACACTCGCCAGCAATCTTCATCCTCAACGACATCTTTCAATCGAATATACTCCATAATAACACTATTTTTTCTATTTCTATCATTCATGTTTACCACTTTAACATCTTCGAACCCAAAATATGCGCAAGCCACACACGAACAGTTCCTATCAATCATAAGGAGCAACAAGGAAGAGCACATCAAGCATACATTTTTCAAATGCAACAAAGCCCGTCGTGGCAAAGAATAAAGGCAACTGAACTACAAAACGTCAGTGAATGGAAGAAATTCCGAGATTTAATCAAAAAATGCAACAAAGCCCGGATTGCTTACGTAAGCAGTGACACCTAAAACATTACGGGGTCAGAATCTCTCTGGAAGTGCATTTTCTTCTATGCGCACATTTTATACACGTGAAAACTCCGTAGAAGCGACTGACCGGCATGCTCTGCCGTTCTCGACATTATAGACACGATAGAGCCGAATAGTTTGTCATATAATTTTTATTTTGTAAAATTAAATTTCATTTGGATCGGCACGTGAGGAAAA
>JANYCO010000480.1 GCA_025360235.1 Cytophagales bacterium | reverse complement strand
CGTAAACCGAATCGATCAACGGATTTCGGAAGCAGAGAAATTAGGGTTTAAAGAAATCTATATTTCAAAATACAATCAAAAAGGCTTGGACGTTTCGCGTTTTAAAATGAAAGTACATTTTATAGCGAAACTGGACGAGTTGTTTGCGCAAGTGTTTTAGAGTTCGTTCTTCGTAGAAGCAAATGGTTTGTGTGGCACAGACCATGGCCTAAATCCTGTTTACTGTTCCTGTTCATTGTTTACTTATTTTAACGTTTGACTATGAAAAAATTTATTCTTTGGATTTTTGTTCTGGGCCTCTTTTCCGGAATCGGGTGGGTAGGGTATAATTGGTATTATTCAAGAGGAATCTCTGTGAATGTTTTTCAACACATTCCCGAAGATGCTATTTATATTATTGAAACCACTGAGCCAATAAAAACATGGACGGATGTATCGGGTTCTGCTATGTGGAAGCACCTTCAGAAAAATGCGTATTTCAGCAAACTCACAAGTAGTGCCAATTCGCTTGACTCTATGGTTCGGGAGAATGATAAAATTTTCAATGTGCTTGGCTCACGGTCACTGGTGGTTTCAGCGCATATGGTTTCAGCCAAAAAGTATGACTTTCTTTTTCTGGTAGATATTGAATCGGCATCAGGTATAAAGTTCCTGGAAGAATATGTCACAACAATAGCTTCTGAGAAACTTATTTTCTCCAAAGACAAATACAATGATTTTGAGATCATGAAAATGTACAGCAAGGCCGATTCAAGTACGCTTTATTTTACGATAGTAAATACCTATCTCTGTGCTTCTTTCAATTATCAACTCCTGAAAAATTCGATTGATGCTTCAGGTGGGAAAAATATTGGCAATTCTAATGCTTTCGCAAAAATATCGGAAGACATAAAGTCTTCCGGAATTATGAGGGTCTTTTTAAACTATGACCGGCTCGACGATTATATGACTTGTTATATGGACGGGCAAAATGAATATGTAAGCTACTTATCCAAAGCCCTTGATCTGACCGGCTTGTCGATGGAACAGAAAGATGAATTGATTTCACTTAAAGGATTTACAAAAACAAAGGATTCAGTCTCTTCTTATTTAGAGGCATTAAAACATTCCGGAAAAGGAAGGTCACTGGCATCGGATATTGCACCCGCAAGAACAAGTTTTTACATGAGTCTTGGGTTTAAAAATTTTACAGAATTTTTTAATAATGTAGAAGTGGAGCTTAAAAAAGACGTTAAAGAATACGACGACTATCAATCGAATATAAAAACGATAGAAAATTTTCTAGACATTTCTTTGAAAGAAAATTTCATGTCATGGATCGGTGAAGAAGTAGCATTCATACAGCTGCAATCGGCAGGGGAAGGCCTGGATAATGAAGTGGCGCTTATTCTGCAGACCACAGATATTGAGTTTGCAAAAAAGAATCTTGATTTGGTAGCAAAAAAAATAAGGCACCGAACGCCGGTAAAATTCAAAGAAGTAGATTACAAAGGGTATAAAATAAATTATTTAAGTGTAAAAGGATTGTTTCGGGTATTGCTAGGTAAATTTTTTGCAAGGTATGATAAACCCTATTACACCATTATCAAAGACAAGGTCATATTCAGTAATCATCCACAGGTGTTAGAGAGTATGATCGACGATTATCTGTTGGGGAATACATTGGAAAAGCAAGACAACTATAGAAATTTTAGAGATAAATTTTACAGCAGAAGTTCTGTTTTTATTTATATCAGTACACCAATTTTGCTTGGAACAATGAAAAACATTGCCAATAAAGAAACCAAAGCGGACATGGATAAAAACAAAGAATTTATCACCTGCTTTAGACATATCGGTTTTCAGCTAACACCAAACGACGAGAATTTCGAAACAACTTTCGCTGAGCAGTTTGTCGATCCGAATGTTATTGTTCCTGATGACGAAGATGGCAATGATGATGTGATTGCAGATACCTTGAGTAAAGACAGTATAAATGCATTATTTAAATTGCCTTATCTGTACCCCAAAAATCCGAACGATAAGATCTACAAAGAATTTTATGCAGACAGTACTACCAAGAAATTTGAGGTAGAATTAAGATACGGATTTAAAGATGGAGATTATACCGAATACTATGAGAGTGGCGAAACGAAGATGAAAGGTAAATTTAAAAAAGACAAACGCTCAGGAACGTGGCGGTATTATAGTGTGGAAGGGAAGTTGATTGCCAAGAAGAAATTTGAATAGGCTTCTTAGGATTAAAAAGATTGGTAAGATTTAAAACAGGAAACAAAACATAACAGGAAGTAATTTTCTTTTGTGTTTTGTTTCCTGTTTTAAATCTTCTTCATCCTAAAACCCAACTAATCCTAGTCCCATTTTTTAAACAACACAATCGCATTATGTCCCCCAAACCCAAACGTATTGCTCATCGCAATTTTAATTGATTTTGAGATCGGTTTTAAAATAATATTCATGCCTTCCGGAATCGCTGGGTCTAGATTAACAGTATTGATGGTAGCAGGAACAAAATTTTCGTTCAGAGATTTTATGGTAATAATTGCTTCTGCTGCTCCAGCCGCGCCAAGCATGTGGCCTGTCATGGATTTAGTAGAACTGATGGAAGCATTTTGGGTTTCTTCCCCTAATAATTTTTTAATCGCTTTCAATTCACCAACATCTCCACCTGGTGTTGAAGTACCATGGGTATTTATGTAATCAATGTCAGAAGGTTTTATTCCTGCATCGGCCACAGCGTTTCTCATAGCCAAGAATGCTCCGTACCCATCAGGGTGAATAGCGGTCATGTGATAGGCATCTGCTGACATAGCCCCGCCAATAATTTCAGCTAAAATGGTTGCGCCTCTGGCCTGAGCATGTTCAAGTTCTTCAAGGATCAATGCGCCTGCGCCTTCTCCTATTACGAAACCGTCGCGGTCTGCATCGTATGGTCGGGAGGCTGTTTTAAAGTCGTCGTTGCGGGTAGAAAGTGCTTTCAGTGCACTGAAGCCTCCGACACCAGATTCTACGATTGGAGCTTCAGCTCCACCGGAAACAATAATGTCGGCCTTGCCCAAACGAATGTTATCATAGGCTTCGATGATCGCAGAAGTGGAAGTAGCACAAGCGGAAACGGGGCAGAAATTCGGTCCCATAAAACCATAACGAATAGCGATAAGACCAGAAGCCATATCAACAATCATTTTTGGCACAAGAAAAGGGTTGAATTTTGGGGTGCCATCTCCCAGCGCAAATTCTACTACCTGTTGATGGAAGGTAGTGATTCCGCCATTGCCGGAGCCCCATATTACGCCAACTCTTTCTTTATTTATTTTTTCAAGATCCAGTCCTGCATTTTTTATTGCTTCGTCCGCCGCCGCTATGGAGTAGTGACAAACGATATCCATTTTACGGGCTTCTTTTTTATCAAAATAGGAATCCGTGTCAAAGCCTTTTACTTCACAGGCGAAACGGGTTTTAAATTTTGAAGCGTCGAATTTTGTAATCCAATCCGCCCCACTTTTGCCGGCCTTAATATTGTTCCAAAAGGTATTTACATCATTGCCCAGCGGGGTAATTGCCCCAAGGCCTGTTACTACAACACGTTTTAATTGTTTCATAAAATCTTAATAATTATTAGGGTGCAAACTTACCGATTAGAAATTAGAAATCAATAGTATCAGGAAAGATGAGGTCTGGCGGGAGGCTATTTTTCCACAATTTGAGATTTTGTCGTTTTTGCACAAAAAATCAATGGAAAGCCCAGCCGGAGCGGTTAATTTATTGTTAATTTATTTTTGAAGTTAAACTATAAACTAGTTATATTTATGCACAGTAAGTAAATTTGGAGAAATATTGTCTAACGCAGAAAGCAAAATCATTAACGCATGTTAAACATTAAAACTACTTTAGGGTCCAGCACTATTGCGGGTACCGGTTTGTTCGCAGCAGAATTTATACCTAAAGGAACTGTCGTATGGCAATTCGATCCAATGATTGATCAGGTGTATACCGAAGCCCAATTCCAAGCCGTCCCGCCAGCCAATAAATCCTTTCTTAAAACCTATTGTTTTATGTATATGGGCAAATATTATTTATGTGTAGACAATGCCCGATTTTTTAATCACTCCGACGAGCCCAACTGTATGAGTGCAGATTTTAATGAAAATAATCTGGGACACACGGTTGCAAAAAGGGACATTCAGGTAGGCGAAGAACTCACCGATGATTATTCTTTGTTCGGATTTACGGAAAGCGATAAAGCATTCAACCTGGATATCTATTCTTCCCAGGAGATATAAAACCAACGACTTATGAAAACAAAATTCAGGATTCTGGTCTTTTTGTTTTTTGTAATTTCATGTCGCCCTGCTAAAACGGAGTGTACAGATCAAATTGGTTATCCCGCTATGGATAGTCTGATAACCGATATGAGAATTTCCTATGGAATTTGTCTTGAAATTGTGGAACCTTCCGCTACTACATGGGGGTCAAATGTTATAAGCTTCGATGTCCTTTCAGAAGAAGATTATAAAGAACTTGAAAATTATGCCCGTTTGTTCAGAGAAGAATTTTTTAAATACCCCAAGACATTTGTCGATAAAACCAAACTCAAGAGAGTTACCTTTGTAAAGAATCTGATCAATCAAAGTGTTCCGGTAGCTGCGATGCCTGATTATTATCAGGAGATTTTATATATGAATATTTTCGAAGGG
Source organism: Cytophagales bacterium (assembly GCA_025360235.1). GTDB lineage: Bacteria > Bacteroidota > Bacteroidia > Cytophagales > Cytophagaceae > JANYCO01. The sequence continues at coordinate 11,295 of JANYCO010000480.1, read as the reverse complement.
AATTATGACAGGGTATACCAAAGACATGTAGTGCACCACGAATATTATCACATGATTGAAGAACAATTAAACGGTAATGCCTATTTTAAAGACCCCATCTGGGCGAAAATGAACCCTCCTTTTTTTCAATATGGGTCGGGAGGAATCAACGCTCGTTCTTCTGATATGTCACTAGTAAACCACCCTCAGGATGGCTTTATAAGTCTTTATTGTATGAGCGGACTGGAAGAAGATAAAGCAGAATTGTATGCGGGATTGATGACCACAGAAGAGAAAACAAGAATTAAGGAATGGGCAAAAAATGATAAAATTCTTAACAATAAAATAAAGTACCTCACTGGTTTTTTGAAACGGTACAGTTTGGAATTGAACTAATTGTTAATCCATGGACTTTTACAATCCTTCAAATGTCCATAACTATACTATTATTTATTCGCCTTTATTTTTCTTCATCTCATTCAACATCTTCCATGACATGAAGAACAAAAATAATATCACTGCACCAATTGCCAGCCAGATGAAAATTTTGTTTTCAAACCAACGCAATTCTTTCACCTTTTCTTTTTTAATATCTTTGCTCTCGAGTGGCTTGGCCTCCATTTTATTTACAGGAAGCGTTGGCAATACTTGCGGGATACTGTCTACGAAATATTGCAAGTCATAAACAGGGGCCAGCGCAGTAGAGTCACCATAGACCATGCGGTATTTTTTGCCTTTTTCAAGATAGGTTTTAATGTACCTTGTTAACTGCCAGGTTTTGATGCTGTCTAATGTTAGCGGACGGTTATCGTCGTTAGAGATTACCAGATAAAATTCTTTTTCTCTGAAATAACTCAAGTCAAATTCGTTGAGCGAGTAGGAATTTAATTCGAAGGTAGTGATCGGTTCAAAATAAATATGTTTTCTGTCACCCACCACTTTTTTAGCTACCGTTGCTACCCTTTTATAATAGCGAGGGCCTTTGAAATCAAAACGGATTCTATTGATTAAATAATTATCGTCAAACTTTAGTTTAATATAAGTCTGTTTTTGTTTCACACTGTCCAGCTGCTCAAATGCTGGTGCTGGTACACTATTGTATTTTCCTTCTTTTAGAAATGTTTCATAATAGCCCACTTTCAAAATATTGATCGGATAGCTCCAACGGTCCGAGTACCAATACGTCCAGCGGTCTTCGTCCCAATAACCTCTGTCGATAATATCAAAACGGTAATATAAATAATCCGTCAAAGGGAAATTAATATAGTTGACTACTTTGGTGTCGGTCTCGCTGTAAGTATTGTAAAATACATCGTACCTTTTCACACCATACCAGTTTACCCCATCGTCGCTGCCCGCCATGCGGTATACTTTTATCGCATCGGAATTTTTCAGAATCAGACAAATATTATTTATGGGTTTTTTGCCAGGGTTTTTTATAACGAGTTTGGTACAACAACCGTCTTCCATCTGTTTCGATACAATAGGATATTCCTTAAACCGCTCACTGGAAAAATAAGGTTCTTCCACTTTATTTACGTAGGGCACTTCATAACTTTCCGAGTCCAGAATTCTGATATCGGAAAAATCGTTTCTGAGTTTTGAACCTATCTTGGGCTGTAATACGATATTGTAAAAACCATCTTTGACAACACTATCCGCCATAGTAGCTTCCCAGCGATACGTTTGGGCATCAGCGATACCCATTGCTATCGATAACAACAGTAAAGAGGACAGAACAATCCTTTTCTTACTTTGATTGGTAATCATATATTTCTATTATTCTTCGGTTAATATTTTCTTTACTTTCTGATACATAAAAGAAATAATCAAAAGCAATACTCCTAACGAAATGAAGGCAGCAATTTTTCCTCCCTCTGACATTTCCTGAATATCAAACACAAACATTTTTACTAAGGCAATACCAAATAAGGTGAGTGAAATAATACGCAGTGTTTTTATTTTCATCTTCATTCCTATCACCATCAATGTAAAAGAACAGACTCCCCAAAGAATAGGAAAGCCTACTTTATAATTTTGATGTTTGATAACATAGAGATCTTTTCCTGGTTCGAAAGAAGAAACCAATACCAGGTTTTCTAATTCGACACTGGCCATATAAACCAACATAAACGCAATAAACCAAAGGAATAAATTAAACTGTTTGGTAGTTTTAAGATAATTGATACTTACAATTCTTAACCCATTTGCAAGTATTACAAGTAGTAAGGCAACATTTACATAATGGAAGAAATAATGTTTGGCAGAAACTCCTGAGGTTAAATAGCTATCTCTAACATCAGCAAACACCTCATTGTAATAACCCAAATAAGCCAGGGATATTAGCAAACACAAAATTACAGGGAAGATTTCAAGCCATTTTATTTTTTTAAAGTGCACGTATACAGAAATCATAATAATGTAGGCCAGATTGTAGCAACCTGTATAAATTGGCACTACGCGCCATCCGTCCGGATCTAAACTCAATCTGTGTTCAAATTGAAAATGGACTTCCAGTAACCCGCCTAAATAACTTATAAGGATAAAACTAAGCTCCAACATTCCGGAAAAATATTTTTTCTCAAGATTCAGCACGATAACTTCTTCTTCGTTTCGTAGAAGAAATAACGTAGCAGAAATGGAAGCCATCGCTGCCAAAGTTGTTATGAAGGCTTTGTTGAATACAATCGGAATAATTTCACTGCTCTTTACATACACATTGTTCCAATCCATCACAAGACTAATGAGCATCAATCCCATGATAATAGCAGACCCGAGTTTCATGATTCTTATTCCTGACTTCTGCGATAGCCATAGCAATAAAACTGTTTCGGCAGCCCAAAACAACGTAATGTAATTTCCTTCCAGCTGAATTGGGGCCGCCAGCGTGATAAAGGTAAGCACCAAACCGATCAGGAGGTACACAAGATTATTGTCTACCTTCTTATTCTTATACAAGAAATAAGCAAAGATGAAATTAAACACCGCAATGACCGAAGTGAATAAACCTTGATAAATGCCCTCTTCAATATCTTTTAGAATAAACATTCCTGCGCTGTAGTACAAAAATGTATTTGCTATTAATATCGTCAATTCAAATCCAAGGAACTGTTTGTTTTCTTTGATGTTGTTGATGATGTTCATCGTAAAGAAAACCAGATAGAACAACGTAGCAAACAAGAGAGCGCCAGCATATGGTTTTATTTCCATACTTTGAAATTTTGCACCAAGCCAACTTCCAAAAAGTAAAATTGTAAATAGGAAAGTAATAACATTAATAATATTCCATCTTTTAAAATAGGAAAGGATAAGCATTCCAACATTCAGAATTAATACATAGCTAAACAAGACTTGATAATTCCCTTCGCCTGTACTAACCATAAACGGAGAAGCGAAACCTCCGATGATTGCTAGCACCGCGAGCTCCTTTCTGTCATAAGCTATTGACAAGAGTACGGAAAACAGTGTAATGAAAACCATGATCACAAATGCAACCGACTGTGGCATTATTTTATAGTTATGAAAGGCTATAGTGATCGTAATGTAAAATATAGCCATTCCACCTCCTACAAGTACCGAACTGAATGAACGGAAAGTATTGCGCATATAATGTGCGAGACCTACTAATATACCTCCGCATAGTACTCCTATAAATACCCTTCCTGTTTCATTGATCCAATCTTGGTCGATGGCGAATTTTACAAAAAATCCAATCCCGATAACCAGAATAGCGATACCAATTTTATTAATAAGATTCTCCCCGATAAATTTTTCCAGATCCGGATTTTTTTCAAAGAAGCTAGGCTCTTTTGGTTTCTTAACGGGAGGGACTGTTTTAGGAGGTGTTTTCTTTTCTTCAATCCGAATATTCGAATCTATAATTTCGGCATGTTGAATTACCGGCGCTTTCTCCAACTCGATTGGAGGCAGAACTTCTTCTTTTTTAATTTCCGGCACAATTACAGGAGGAGGAATAATTTGTTCCTGCACTATTTTTTTCTCTTCCGGTTTTATTACTGGTATTCCTTCCGACTTGAGTGTGTTTAATTGCACCTTCATCAGATTGAGCTCATTTGCCATCGAAAGAATTTTTTTCTGCGTCGCCTCCACTTTTTCCAGTATACTGCCAGTGCGGCCGAGTATAATAAATACGGAAATGAAAGAACCGAAAACAACAAAACAAGCAATAAAACCTAAAAAAATTAGAATTCCTTCCATATAATTTTACTTTATATATTTAGAACTAAAGATAATGAAATTATTTTCATTATTAAATTTCGTTTTCTTCGTTTGAAGGGGTAAGTTTGTTAATCATCTTTTATACTATCTGGAACTAGTTTTAGCTTTATGCAACCACTTCTTAAATTCACAATTGCTGTTGGTATTTCTCTCTTATCCTCAACGGTATTGTTTGGCCAACAAACCTCGCTTAGCATGTCTCTTGGTCCTACCTTTAGCAAACCAACAGTAAAAAATACTTCTACCGCTCCTTCCGCATATACATATACCAATTATTCAGATGCAATAGTTAGTATTATGGGTCAACACAATTTTAAAAACAAAATTGGTGTACTTTTAGACATTGGTATCTGTCATAGAGGTACAGCTATTACACAACCCGTTTCGGTACTCGTATTAGATCCAAATAATAACAGTCTCATTCCTCAAGACGAGAAAAACAAATACCGACAAGATCTCTCCTATCTTGACAATTATCTGTTGACCAAATACACTCTGGGAAATAAATTGAAAGTATATGGGAATGCCGGAATTTATTATTCACTTCTATTAAAATCAAGAAAACGAATTGTAGACGAATACTATGATTATTATGCAGGCACAGGCCCCTCTTTGGTAAAAGGAGTGCATGCAGGAGATCTACAGTCTTCTTACAAAGGTTCAGATATTGGAATTGCGGCTGGACTTGGAGTTACTTATGGCCGCTTCGGATTAGATTATCGTTATTGTCTTGGCATAAAAAATATCTCCAAAACGCCTGAAGTAAATAAAATTTACAGTTCTTTCTCTACTCTAAAACTTACCTTGATTTTAGTAAGGGCAACAAAGGAAACGCTTCCTCATACCTCGCATCACAAGAATAAATTAGCGCGTTAATTTATTTCTAGATTCTTACTCCGATTATAAGAAGATCGTCTGTTTGTTCTTCTTCTCCTTTGATCTCAAGAAATATTTCGTTTAAGAATTTGTATTGATTTTCCATACTGAGATCACTAATTTCCATGATTAATTCTTTCAAATTTTCATATCCATAAATATCCTTTTCGTGTTTCCGCCTTGTTTTTTGAAAAGCATATCCATCCGTCATCATATAAACAGAATCTCCTTTTTCAATTCTGATTCTATTGTCAACGAATTTATAAGCGCTTTCATCAAACGGAAGACCTGTTTTTTCGTTTTTAGGTTCTAATAAAAAATTGGTTTTCTTATTCACAATAAACATTGGAGCTCCGCTACCACTGTGCTCTATGCAATATTTTTCTTTGTCAAGAACACAAACATTTACATACACATGCTCGTCCATTTTTGACAAGTCTACACATTGTTCCAGATTTGTTTTCAGGCCTTCGTTTAGCTCATAAAGAATTTCTGAGGGCATCAACCTCTCTTTTCCCTTAAGAATTTCTGCTAATATATCAAAACAAAGCATAGAGATAAAGGTGCCTCCTGCATCAAACTCACTGCAATCAATAGTGGCCATATATACCAATCCGTCTTTTTCCCTTACCCAGTAAAAGTCTCCGTTAGTAATTGTTTTGGGTTTGTATAATATAAAAGAATCCGGTAAAAGACGTTTTACGGTAACCGGATTAGGAAGTATAGTATCCTGAAAAACTTTTGAAAACTTGAGGCTTGTCTTTACCTTGTTATATAACTCTTCAGCACTTTTTCGCTTTCCCTCGATTTCCTCTTTTTGGTGTTCTAAGGCTTGATTTTTGGAAAGAATAGATTCTTCCAACTCTTTCTCCATTGCAATATTTACAGAAATCCCCAGCACCCCCACTTCGTGCATCTCCGGTATGAATAAAGGTAAACGAATAGTCTTCATTACTTGCTCTCTTCCCATTGGATCAGTAAAACTTTCTTCACGTACTATTTTATTCTCACCATTTTTCAGAATACTGTTTTCCAACTCATAGGCATACTTGGCATAAGAGGGAGAAAAGAAACTATGATCGGTCTTTCCTATCACATCCTCTCCCTTTGCATTCAACATCGCCAGACAGGCTTTGTTGGCTAAAAGAAAACGGTGTTTTGAGTCTTTTAAAAAGACGACGTGTGGTAGCTTATCGATAATCTTAATCAGAGTATCAGCATTCAAAACCAAGTCACTTGCAGCAATGTCTGTTTTCATAAAAATTTCAAGTAGGTTAATAACAAAACGATGAAAAGCCAAACCTAATAATTGATTCCGGTTTAAAATTGGCCGTATTCCATTCTACGAAACTGCGTTCAAATAGTTTTGCTATATTTAATGTGTAAAACGAACTTGGTTTTTGTATAATTCACAACAAACTAGAGGAAACATGTGACACAAAATACACAACAAATCATAAGAAGGCTATACTTTCTGGTTTCATGGCATCTATTTTATAGCACGCTAATATTTTTTTGACTTTCTTATAATATATAACAATCTAATTATCAGAAAAATAATATATTTGAGCAAATGGGCCTATGATATATTTTTATTAAGAGGTTTGTAAAAATTCGTACTTTGCGGATTCATTTCTGACTTAAAAATGAGGGGGTATTAAGCATGAACGAAATTTTAGAAACTATTCCTACACATTATTGGTTTAGCGACCCTATAGCCGGTTACGGAGTTATCGCTTTTGTAGTTTTGATCGCCGGCGAAATCACATTAAGCTTAAAATACGATCCCGAACTTTATCAATGGAAAGATCTTGGAGCGAGCGCTTCGATGGGTGCAGGTTCTATTGTGGTAGCAATAGTTGCCAAAGTTATTTCTTTCGCTTTGTTTATAGGGGTCTACAATATTTTCAACCATGACATTAATGGTATTAGGACGAACATTTTTGGCTGGCAGTCTTTCAGCATGGCCTGGTATGTTTTTCTTGGCTGTCAAGTCCTCGATGATCTGAGTTATTATTGGCACCATCGTTTGAGCCATACGGTGCGCTGTTTATGGGCTGCTCATATCGTACACCATTCTTCCGACAATTTCAATTTAGGTTCCGGACTAAGAAATGGCTGGATAACGTTATTGTATAAACCTGTCTTTTGGTTATGGTTGCCTGCTTTAGGGTTCAACCCTATTGTAGTAATGACCTGCCTTTCCATTCAGTCACTGTGGCAATTTCAATTGCATACTAAGTTCGTACCCTATCTGGGATTTCTGGAAATTTTCATGAACACCCACAAGCAGCATCAGGTACATCACGCACAAAATTTGGAGTACATGGACAAAAATCATGGAGGCTACTTAAATATCTTCGACCGGATTTTTGGAACACACAAAACCCTTGACACAGAACATATCGATATTAAATTTGGCGTTGTTCATCCTCCAAATTCTTACAACCCATTAGTTATTTTAACGCACGAATACAAAGACATCTGGAAAGATGTAAAAAGCACCACCAACTGGAAAGATAAACTAATGTACATTTTTGGCCCTCCGGGCTGGATGCCTGGGGATTCTTCTCAGACTGTACGCAGTATGCAGCGAGCGCTGAAACAGCAGAGAGTATCAAGTTAGAAGAAGCGCATAACACAAAAGAGGAAGTTCTTCTTTTGTGTTATGCGCTTCCTTTTCCCATTGTGTGAATCCTGCAACAATTTTTTAAAATCCTGCAATACTTCTAGTACAGGATTCCCACACCTTTGCCCCGGATAAATAAACAAAATAGAACGATGAAAAAAATAATCTTATTTTTACTTTAATTTCTTGCGTTATATTTTGCTGTATTTTGTCACTTAATATCTATAACTAAGCTCCATCATCCTCGCATACGCCTGAGCAGAAAATGGTTTTTCCATATACCCCACCACATTAGGAAAGGTTTTTGCCTTTTCCTTATTATCTTTCTGCATAGAGGAAGTATACATAATCACCTGAATCTTATCTGATATCCCCAACGCTTTCATCTTTGCCAGAAATTCAAACCCATCCATGTTGGGCATATTGATGTCTAACAATATTATATCAGGCAATCCTTCCTCCCCAGCCTTAGTCTTATCCAATACTGCATAAGCCTCCACTGGATCTGAATAGGTTACGATCTGATAATCTTCATTGTACTGGGTTAATAATTTAGAGGTAACAAAATTATTTATCTCATCATCGTCTACTACAAAAATCTTTTTACGCTCTTTCTCAATCATCTTGGTTAATTATTCATTTAAAACTCCATAGGTACAAGATTATGTACAACGGTTTGAACGAATGATTTTTCAAATGGTTTATCGGACAAGAAAGTTGGGATGTGCTTTTATTACTGAAAAGCATGAAAAATGAGAATCAAAATCAATTGCTTTAGTATTTTCATTTTTCAGTTTATCAATTATTCCAGAAAATGCTTTTTTAATTCTTCTAAATGGGTTTCTTCTATGGTATATAAAGCTTACTCATTTTGCTAGAATTTGGTAAATGAAAAAATTTTTAAGCACACGTTAAATTACTATTCTTAATTTCCCAAATTGCTCCTAATGCCTTCGCTTCTTTTAATAAAGTCGTTGCATTTTCACATATAACAGCTTTCTTGTGTGCACAAGCAAGATTAAAGTTTATCAAAAGAAGGGTGTTTTAATTTTTGCTCTTCTTCTCTTCTGATAAGATCCAGGAATTTATTTGGTTAAAAGCGTCAGGTCTGCCGCCCCTGATATTTTCCAGCCCGCTGCAGTCTTTACACATTCTTTGGCAGAAAATGAAAAGGATTTTCCTTCAAACTGGAAAATAATGTTAAAAGACATTAACTTAAGGTGGCCTTTCTTTTCTACAGCTGCTGCCGTAGATTCGATTTTTATTTGGCTCCAGTTAACAAAATCTCTTTTTGCTGCTTTCTGAATTTTCTCAAAGGTTTTTTCCGGACTTGACTGTAGAATGCCTTCCTTGCCATGGGCAAGTATTTCTTGTTTTTCCGTTTTTGGGACTTTTGTCATTGTTGCCAATAGTTTTTCCCAGTCCTGGATAACCATAACAAACTTCTTAAATCCTTCAAAATCGTTTTTCTTTACAGTGTACAAAACCTTATTGGCCCACAATTTTGCGTCACGTTCTTCCACATTGACTTGTGCAAAGACAGGTACAGTTAGCGTTAGTAAAATGAATAATAAAAATATATTTTTCTTCATAAGTAGTGTAATTAGTTTCGATGAGTTAATGTTTATAGTACTACTAATATAGTTATTCTATTTAAAATATAAAAGAAATGATTGAGATTTAGAATCCCAGACTTGTTTTCTCCTAGTCCCGTTGAGATACCATTATCTAATTTTTTTATACTCATGCTCAGCGATAAAATCTTGCTAGTTATGCAAACATAAAAGACTGTTTGAGGACAAAGTTTTAACCAAAGACGATGCTTCTCCTCCTCTACTGATCCAAAACTTCATTACAAACCAAGACACTCCCCATTCCGTGTCATGTCAGGGGACCAATGCTATTCAAATAAGAAGGTTGGTGAATAATTTTTGTTGGCGGGACGCCAACAAAAGCTAAGAAATCATTTTCCTGTTCACAGTCCCTGTCCCCTTATTTGAATAGCATTGGTGTAGACACCGGCCATGGGGCAAAACCCGAGTGAGTATATTAAAATTATTTCTTCATCACTTCCTTCACCGCAATACTCAATTCATCCAACTGCTTTTCTGAAATCGTGGAAGGCGAATCGATCATCACATCTCTTCCTGAATTGTTTTTTGGGAAAGCAATAAAATCGCGAATGGAATCGGAGCCACCAAAGAGTGAACATAAACGATCAAAACCAAATGCCAGTCCGCCGTGAGGAGGAGCACCGTATTCAAAGGCTTCCATGATGAATCCAAATTGGTGTTTCGCTTCTTCATCTGAGAAGCCAAGCATGCTGAACATTTTTGCTTGCAATGCTTTGTTGAAAATTCGAATTGAACCTCCGCCAATTTCCACACCATTGATCACCATATCGTAGGCATTTGCACGCACCGCACCCGGATTGGTTTCCAGCAATTCCATATCTTCTGGTTTTGGAGAAGTGAATGGATGGTGCATTGCAAAATATCTTTTTTCTTCTTCGTTGTATTCAAACAATGGGAAATCAATAACCCAGTGTGCAGAAAATTTATCTTTGTCGCGAAGGCCAAGACGTGTTCCCATTTCAAGGCGCAGCTCGCTTAGTTGTTTACGGGCAGTGTTAGCGTCTCCGCTTACTACTAAAATCAAATCGCCTGGTTTCGCATTGAATTTTGCTGCCCAGGCTTTAAGATCGTCCTGATTATAGAATTTATCTACGGAAGATTTAAATGTTCCGTCGGCATCGCAACGTAAATAGATCAACCCTTTCGCTCCGATCTGTGGGCGCTTCATCCATTCGGTCAATTCGTCGATCTGTTTTCTGGTGTAAGTAGCGCAGCCTTCTGCACAAATTCCTAATACTAATTCAGCGCTGTCGAATACCTGGAAACCTTTCCCTTTCGCCACATCGTTCATTTCAACAAATTTCATTTCGAAACGAATGTCTGGTTTGTCGTTGCCATAATATTTCATCGCATCTGCATAGGTCATGCGCGTAAGCGTAGGCAGGTCTAATTTTTTAACCGTTTTGAAAAGGTGACGGATCAACCCTTCAAACATATTTAAAATATCTTCTTGCGTGATGAACGACATTTCGCAATCGATCTGTGTAAATTCCGGCTGACGGTCAGCACGAAGGTCTTCGTCACGGAAACATTTTACAATTTGGAAATATTTGTCCATTCCGCCGACCATCAATAATTGCTTGAAGGTTTGTGGCGATTGTGGTAAAGCATAAAACTGCCCTTGATTCATTCGACTCGGAACTACAAAATCTCTCGCGCCTTCCGGAGTAGATTTGATTAAATACGGCGTCTCAACTTCGCAAAAATCCAAATCAGATAAATATTTTCGAACTTCCATAGCCACTTTATGGCGGAAAAGCAATGCGTTTTTAACCGGATTTCTTCGGATGTCGAGATAGCGGTATTTCATTCTGATGTCTTCACCACCGTCAGTTTCGTCTTCAATCGTGAAGGGTGGCGTTATAGCTGAGTTTAAAATGTTTAATTCTGAAACCAGGATTTCAACATCACCAGTAGTCATATTGGCATTTTTAGATT
>JANYCO010000457.1 GCA_025360235.1 Cytophagales bacterium | reverse complement strand
ATATACTTCTCTGAACAAACGAAACGTAATTGGAGATTTCAAATTCGTAGTACTTGAAAAACACTTAAGTAATGACAACGAACTTTCTCCTATAGAGCAAATCATTATGGAAGGACACTTCTTCCTTAAAGAAATAAGCCTGTCCGAACCTAGCGCTTTTGGGTTAGACACAAGTTCTGTGATCGAAGAAAAAGTACCGCTTGTTATTTCTCCGAAGGAAAATTTCGAATTAAAAAGGATTAAATAGTTATGCCTAGAAACAGGATAATCTTTTATATAGTATTTGGAATTTTCTTATCTATAGTTGTTGTTGTGGCAATAGATATGGGCTCCAGAACGAATGCTCCCTGGAATAAAAAGAAAGAGACACTAAAAAAATACGATATAGACCACTTTAAAAAGAAACTATAGACTATGTGGGAAGAGAATGATAATAAACTAAAAAAGACTTTCGTTTTCAAAAATTTTAGTGAAGCCTTTTCCTTCATGACCCGTGTTGCTTTCCTTGCTGAAAAAATGGACCACCACCCCAACTGGAGTAACGTTTGGAACAAAGTGGAAATAGAACTTTGCACACACGACGCTGGAAATAAAGTCACCGAAAAAGACCATAAATTATCAGCAGCCATAGATGCACTAATTAAATAACCAACGCATGTCGGTCGCCATCCCTACCCAACTTTATATAGTTCCCACTCCAATCGGAAATCTGGAAGATATAACGCTTCGGGCAATTAGAATTCTTAAAGAGGCGGATGTTATTTTATGTGAAGACACCCGCACCAGTGGCCGTCTTCTTAGCCATCTTGGCATTAGCAAACCACTTCAGAGCTACCATACCTTCAACGAACATCAGATCGTAACCAATATCATCTCCAAAATAAAAGACGGAACAACTTTTGCGCTGGTTTCTGATGCAGGAACACCCGCTATCTCCGACCCTGGATTTCTTCTTGTACGCGAATGCTTACGCAATGAAATAAAAATAGAATGCCTTCCTGGACCTACCGCTTTCGTTCCGGCCCTTGTAAAATCTGGTCTTCCCAGCGATAGTTTTGTTTTCGAAGGTTTCCTCCCTCATAAAAAAGGCAGGCAAACAAGACTCAAACTTCTCAGCGAAGAATCCAGAACTATTATTTTTTATGAATCGCCAATGCGACTTATAAAAACACTGGAACAGTTTAAAGAATATTTTGGAGCGGAAAGACTCGTTTCTGTTTCACGAGAACTTTCAAAACTATACGAAGAAACTGTTAACGGCACCATAGAAGAAGTTTTGGACAAAATCAATAAAAAAGGGGAAGTAAGGGGGGAGATTGTAATTGTTCTTTCCGGAAAAGAGTAATTGTTTTAAAATCCGGAATAATTCTCCTAATTTTAAGTTAATATTGTTACTAAATAGGAGTAAGCCAAATTTTTAAGAATTAACATGACAAAAATTGAAGGGGAAAACGATTGGGTCTGGATCGAGATCAAAGGTCATTACTTATGTACACGATTTAAACCTAATACTACTTTAACGCTTGATGCTGCCAAGAAAATTATTTATGATGCTTTGGCAATCGCAGGCGACAAAACTTACCCTGTTCTTACAGACATTCGCGACATGCCTCCGCACAACAAAGATGTCCGCGATTATTTTGCAAGCGACCCCGAAAACAGTGCCAGTGCCAATGCCATTCTTGTTTCAAGTTCAATAAGCAGAATCTTAGCAAATTTTTTTCTTTCCATTAACCGACCAAACATCCCAACCAGGATCTTTACCGATCAAGCTAAAGCGGCTAAATGGCTGGAAATGTTCCCAATAAAACAGCGGAAGGTTTTAGTCTAAATTGACCTTTTTTTTGTTTATTTTTGTTACAGCATAAACAAAGAGCATGATAGAATTACCTATTATTCCGGCAGAATCCAACAAACGCAGTCCCAGACCTGATTGGTTAAGAGTAAAACTTCCTATTGGAAAAGAGTATGCAAATGTACGGGCGATTGTGGACGAACACAAACTACACACCATCTGCCAAAGTGGTAATTGTCCTAACATGGGCGAATGCTGGGGCGCAGGCACTGCTACTTTTATGATTCTGGGAAATGTATGCACAAGAAGCTGCTCCTTCTGCGCAGTGGCCACCGGAAAACCCAACGAATACGATACCGACGAACCAAGACGAGTAGCCGAAGCAATTCGGTTAATGAAAGTAAAACACGCCGTAATCACTTCTGTAAACCGCGACGAACTCAAAGACCGTGGCGCAGAGATTTGGTACCAAACAGTTGTAGAAGTAAAAAAAGCCAGCCCTACCACTACTATCGAAACACTAATCCCTGATGTAAAAGGAAACTGGGAGGCGCTTATCCGAATGATCAGTGGCGGACAGGAAGTAGTTTCGCATAATATGGAAACGGTAAAACGTCTCTATAAAATGGTGCGTCCGCAAGCAAAATACGAACGCAGCCTG
>JANYCO010000455.1 GCA_025360235.1 Cytophagales bacterium | reverse complement strand
CCATAAACGAAATTTCCATACGGTATTTATCGTTGTACCATGTTCCTTTGGCGGTTGAGCCCCAACCGGAGAGTATGGTCATTTCTTTATCAGCACTGTTGATGTATTTCATCTCAGTGGCGGATCCTTTGAGTTGTCCGGCGTCGTTGTAGTAATTGAAAAATAATTCGCAGTACCAAGATTGGCTTTGCATGTTTTCAATATTTACTTCTACCCAAAGGTATTCCGTTTCTTTGGCGTGGAATTTTGTAAGGTATTTGCGGTCGTCTTTTGGTTTTCCTGCATCAGGGCCTTCGTATAATTTCACAGATAAAATGTCCATGTATGGATTAGTGTCTTCAGTCACCAGTCCACCGTTTTCAACATAGAATTTTTGTGTACCAATTTTTTCGCCGTCAATATAGGCTTCCCATTCATAGTCGCCACGGCTCCAGTAGTCACCGGCTTCACTTTTCCCCCAGCCTTCACGAACGTTGATTATATTTTGATCTTTTGTAATGGTTAGTTCTTTTACTAAATCACAAAGTTCTTCGCGTTTTTCTTTTTTTATTTGAAATGCTTTCAGGTTTATTTTTGCTTTCCATTCTTCCTCATCAAAAAGTTTATTATAAAAGGAGAGCTCCGCATACAAATAAGTTGTTTCAAGGTTTTCAAATACCTGTCTGTATTTTCTGGTATTTCCCACCATACTTTCAGTGGATGAAAAAATTTTGAGGTCTTTGAATTTATACTTCTTTTCCAAGGTATTTTAAATTTTAGGTTAGTATTAGTTTAGTAAGGGAGTTTGAATATATATAAATTATGGGATTATTAAAAAATATTTTGGGGTAATTTCCGCCTATTAAATAAAACCTTTAAATTTGGTTAATCCCAGTGTTTGGAAGCATTTATAACATTTCTAAGGTTGTGTTATTTTTATTTAATAAATGGTTATAGGATATTCAGAAAACCATTAAAAAGTTAAGAGGACTGATAAAGGAATTCTATTATTTTTATTTATTTTTGCCTAAGTAAAAGCAGAAACAATTCGTAATTATGCCCTCATTTGATATTGTAAGCAAAGTAGACCCACAAACACTGGATAACGCGGTGAATGTAGCTATCAAAGAAATACAAAACCGTTATGATCTTAAGGATTCTAAAACGGAGGTGGAGCTGAATAAAAAGGAAAGTAGTATTCAGGTAACGACCAATAACGATATGAGCATGAAAACCATCATCGATATTATCATTACGCGTATGGCCAAACAAGGCATTGACCCAAAATCACTTGATTTAGAAAAGGAGGCATACTCATCAGGAGCCATGCTTAAGAAGGAAATGAAGGTAAAGACAGGAATCGATAAGGATGGTTGCAGAAAAATTATTAAAGATATTAAAGACTCTAAAATCAAGGTTACTCCAGCCCAGATGGATGAAATCATAAGGGTTACAGCAAAAAAAATCGACGATTTACAAGAGGTCATTGCCTTAATTCGTTCCAAAGATTATGGAATCCCCGTTCAGTTCATAAATATGAAATAAAATAATGCTTTAGATACTTGATTTGTATTCAAATTTTTCCTAGTATTATCCAACATTAAACCTAAAACATTTTATACGATTATGGGATATTACAAAACAATCAATGGTAAAAAATATGATGGTGAACTTTTAGAACTAGCTGACGAATCAGTAAAAGGTGCTGGCGACGGAAGAATTTCCATTGCTGACGCAAAAAAAATTCTTGAAGCAGTTAAAGACGGAAATTCCTACACTGATGTTGAGAAAGACACTGTAGAATATATCCGTGACAATTACAAATGGACTGAAGAAGCAGATGCCTGGTTCAGAACGGAAATTCGCAAATGGGCAGCTACAAAGTAGGCTGTTAAAAAAAATTAGAAAAAAGTCTCTCATCATTGATGGGGGACTTTTATTATTTCTAATCCACCTGAATAAACCTAAACTATCCATAAATATATGAGTATTCTAAATTCTTTAAAGAGTATGGTGGGCGCCGGAGCCCCTAAAGTAGAGGTGAAACTTCTGAAAACGCAAGCCACTATGCAGGAAAGTGTGAAAGGTGTAGCAACCTTTACTGGTGGCGAATACCCTGCTACTATTGATGAAATAGTTCTTTTTATGCTTATGGTAGAAGAGATAAAAGAGAAAGATAAAACTAAGGAATCTACAGATAAAGTTGGACGAATTACATTCAACGATTATGTACTCGATCCAAAAGAAGTAATCGCCATTCCTTTTCAAATAAAAATTCCTAAAGATAATTTAATTACTTCCGAAGCTATAAAACACTTTGTAAAGATTGAGCTTGATATTAATGGACAGAATGTGTCTGGGGCTTGTGAGATAAAAATAGTTTAATCAATTATTAATGATAAATGGTTAATTGTTAATGTTGAACTTATTATTAACCATTTATCATTAATAATTAACCATTATTATTTAAATACTTTAAACAACAATCCAACAAACACAGCAGCTGCTGCAATTCCTGCCCAAGGGCTATCTACATA
>JANYCO010000434.1 GCA_025360235.1 Cytophagales bacterium | reverse complement strand
ATCGGATATGCCTGCCTACGCTGAAGAATTGTTTGGCCCTGTATTTACCATAATAAAAGTGAATACAAAAGAAGAAGCCATCAGAGTAGCCAACGACAGCCACTACGGACTTGGCGCTTCTATATGGACCACTGATATAGAAAAAGCGAAAATATTGGCGACTCAAATAGAAAGTGGAATGGTTTTTATAAACAATATTGTACACTCCGAAGCTCGCATTCCTTTTGGTGGAGTGAAGCTGTCTGGTTACGGACGGGAATTGGCAGAGGTGGGGATGAAGGAATTTGTGAATGTGAAGTTGGTTTATGTGAAATAGTTATGAGTGTTGAGTTTTGAATTATTAGTTAACCTGCTGGTTCAAGCTTCCACTTGGACCAGCGAGATACAAGTCATATAATGAATCTCGAAGAAAAAATTAAAAAATTAAAAAAAGATACATTTGGGATAACCACAAATCCTATACTTGATGCTTTTGATTTAATGGAATGTAAACAAATCGATGATATTTCCGAAACAGACAGCTTTGTCAAATCACGTAGAGACTCATGTCTTAATCAACTTAAATCAGTAAAAATAGACTTTCAATCGGAATATAGAACCGCATTTGAAGATTATAATGAGGCTGCAATTTATATAGACTTAAAGACTAAATTGAATATTGAAGGTATAATAGAATCAGATACTAAGACTCCTGATTTTAAAATTAGAAAAGATGGCGAATGTTCCTTTGAGCTAAATGCCGAGTTAAAATCATTATCATTTGCAGATGGAAACTTGAATTACATTGATGCACAGGAACAAGCAATAGAAGCACAAATTAACATTGAAACTCAACTTTCGAAAGGGAAAAAAATAGCCTTTGGGATAACTGAGATTTCACCACTTCATAAAAGTAATGTAAAATATGATTTGTATTCTACAAAATATGTAATTGAAAGATTTATTGATAAGATATCTCAGAATATTAAGAAAGGACAATTTACTCAGGCATCTACAATTTTAATGATTGACATTAAGCAATTAGCCTTACCTAGTAACTTTAAAGAAAGCTGTGTCTCATTATTCATCCAAAAAGCATTCAATTCAATTGTAAGTGGAGTACTTTGGAATGTTGCATTTGGTAAGGTTGGTCATTTATTATATAAGCCATCAGAATTTGAAGGTAGACCTAACACAGATGGAGAATTAGAAAGAAACGGAATTCTGGTAGAATACCCATACATTAAAGGATTAGTTGTAATTGGATACGAGAATTTTGAAATAAGAAAGTATGTCGGATTTTACAGATATTCTGAAATAGATACCAATGTAATAAATGCTATTCAATCAATTTGTTCATTTGTTAATGATGATAAAAATTCCCATGGATGGCAAATCGTACAGAATAATGAAAAATAATACTGCTCCAGTTGGCGCGGACGTCCCGTCCGTGTCTATTATTATTAAAACATCTTTGTTTGAATAAATATTAAACGACAGAGACAGATATCCATTCCAACTATTCATAAAACATCCATGTTTGACTAATCAATATTGAACTATATTCACCCACTGAAGCAGCAAGCTTTGACGAGCATGAAAGACAAAATATTTAATAAATTCATTTCAAGACTCGGACTTTACGATGGCCTGATATACCAAAATAAAAAACATCTGGCCGACATAATCTCAACTTACAAAAAAACAAGTAAGCAAATTAGTCCTGACCTTTTTCTTCCAATGTTTGGTTCAAAATTAGTTTATCGAAATGTGTTGACTCGTAAACTTGAAATAGCATATAGCCACTTTGTTGATAATAGAAATATAGAAGAAAGTATTGCTGAACTTAATCTACTATTTTGCAATATGTGTATTAGCCAATGTTACGAAGCCTTTGAAACTTATTTGAAAGATGTTGTTGCGTTAAATTTACTTGACACTCCTTCGCTAGCAATCTCGTTAGACAAAGGAATAATTACAACAAATTTTAAAAATTGCCGTGACTCTCTTGACAGAGCAAAATGGAAGACGAGAAAATATAATAAACATTTATTTTCACTCCTTTACAAATTAAACCCTAAGATTCGCAATATTGAATCAGACAACATAATTCGCTTTAATTTTGGAGAATGGTACATTGTTTTTTCCGATATAAGACATTCCATTATTCACTCAAACAGCAATATCGAAACCACATCAACAAAAGGGTATTCAAAATTTCAGAAAGAGATTCTTAATAAACTTTTTTTGACATCAAAATCTACTGACTTACATAATATTTCCTGTGTTGACGATTACGAGTATTTAATTAAAATTGTGGCGCAACATGGACAATTGATAAAGGACTCCTTATAAAAGCCACGTTGGCGTGGACGTCTCGTCCGTGTCTATTATTATTAAAACATCTTTGTTTGAATAAATATTAAACAACAAGACCATCTGCACCCATGGCTGGTGT
>JANYCO010000402.1 GCA_025360235.1 Cytophagales bacterium | reverse complement strand
TTCTTCCGCTGTCAAGTCAGCAAATTGGTCTAGGGCAAAGGCAAGTATTTCTATTTCTGTCATTCTTGTTTTTGTTGTTGGTGTGTCGTTCTACAATGACCGCTAACATTTGTATATACGCATTGCGCATATATATTCATTAGTTTCAATTCCATAAAAGTAGCTCTTTTTAATGGTATTTTCTGCTAAAGGCCTGATATACAAATTGCGTATTTTCATTATCTAAATTTGTTCGAGTTGCGTATTTCCATTATCTGATTTCCTCTGAGTTGCGCATTTCCATTATCTAATTTTTGTCCAATCGCCTTAATTGTTTATTATTTAGCAATGATTTTAATTGAGTGATTGCGATTTTATTCAATTCCACCAATCGATTTGATTGTGACAATCCTTGTCTAATCAAAACAGAATTTATGCTTTCTAAATTGGATAGTACCACTAGCTATTCCAAATTGGCAAAATCCCTCATATTCCCTTCTTTATCTGGATTTGCAATTTTCCATTCTGAGGCAGATTTGCCAAACAAGGCTACATTTAACATGTCTGCTTCATTAGCATAAATATAGCTAATTTGTTGTTTACTTAGTTCAGTTGGGATAAGATTTTCTCTTATCGCATCGGTTTGAATCTGATAATTTATTTTTGCTAGCGTGCGTTGTAAATTCCATTCTAGTTTAAGACGCTCGTTTTCGTCTTCTTTTAAACGTTGAAATTCCTTGATTAGGTAATATTTGAATTCAGGGGAAATCCAAGACCCAAACTCAAAGGCAATATCTTTGTGGGCAAACGTCCCTCCTCCATATCGTCCTGGTTTTGAAATTATACCAACAGCATTCGTTTTTTCTACCCATTGTTTGGAAGACAGCACAAATCCATTGCTGCCACTTTCGTTTTTAATGTTACTGAATTCAGTAACATTAAAAATTGGATTGTTCATTTTTTCCCACAAGCCCATATATTCTACTGTATATCTGGTGCTTAGCCAGTGAGAAATGACCAGCCCAGTGGTTTCAGCATTTTTAAATCTGGCCATATCTGTCAGTGAAATATAATCCTCATTGTTTTGTGAATAAACAATAATCTCTTTGTCTTTAATTTTGATTTTTTTATTTTTTGTCATTTCTGGTCTTTTTTTATTAAAAAAAATAGTAAAGTTTACTTTTTAAAAATCTAATTTATCTAAAGGACTTTTGATCTGATCCATTCCTTTTGAAGTAATGTGGGTATAAATCTCGGTCGTTTTACTGCTTTCATGACCCAATAAAACTTGTATATACCTCAAATCTGTACCGCTCTCCAATAGATGTGTTGCAAAGCTATGTCTCAGCGTATGTACAGTAGCTTCTTTTATAATTTTCGCTTTTCTACAGGCATGTTCGAATAATGTTTGGACACTTCTTGTAGCATAAATACCACCTGCTTGCCCTTCAAAAAGATATTCTTTCGGTTTGTACTCCTTAAAATATATTCTCAGCTGCAACAAAACTTTCTCAGAAAGCAAAGTCATTCTATCCTTTTTCCCCTTAGCCCCTTTTACATGAATCATCATTCGTTTTGAATCGATATCACTTATCTTTAAATTAATAAGCTCACTTATTCTTAATCCTCCCGAATAGATCAAGAGAATCATACACCGGTGTTTTAAATTGCCTATAGCTTGAATAATTCGTTTTACCTCTTCTTCACTCAATACCACAGGCAAAATCTTTGGTTTAAACGGTCGGTCTATGTTGTAGTACTTCCTATCACCGCCAAGTACTTTCTCATAATAAAACTTAATCGCATTGATGGCTTGGTTCTGATACGACTCTGATACTTTTCGCTCTTCAACTAAATGCATCATGTATGCTTTTATCTCTCCTTCCGTTATTTCGTCTAACACTTTGTCAGGATAAAAATTGATGAAGTCAACAAAACATCCCTTATACGTTTTGATAGTGTTTGGGCTATATCTTTTTAGTATCAACTTTTCATCGTACTCCTTTGGACATTCTATAAACTTTGGCCTGAATTTAAGTTCAACATTTTTCCTTACCCTTTCTTCACTATACTCCATGCGGTAGTTTAGTGCAGCAAAATGTTCGCTTAGTTGTTTTAAAATTGCTTCAGTATGGGGCACAAACCAGCAGAGCATTTCATTGCTCCATTTGCCGTATGGGAGTTTACGAATAAATTTTACATGTGCTTTCTCGTATTTCAGATAGAGCTTCAACTGTCGGTCTCCGGTTCGAATTATTTTCACTACTCCCTCCTCTTTTACCAAAAGTCGTTTTACAGCATTACTTATTTCTCGGGAAGGTGGTTCGTTTTTTCTCAGTAGCTTTGGCCCAAAGAATTTCTCCAGTAAGATTAGATTGTTCCCTTCATTGGGCAGCGACCAGCATCTTTTGTCTTTGTCAAAAAAAACTCCATGAAGTACTTTTATGAATTCGATGTATACTTCGTTTGGTTTCACAAAAATCAAGATTCTTTGTCCATAAAAGAAAATATTACAGAAATCCCCTTTAGGAAAGAGCGTATTGAAGTCTGGTGTTTTTGATTCTGCAATAGATGTGTTGGGTACTTGCTTTTCGATTTTAAGTTCGGGGAAAACTTCGAGAAGCGAAGCATAGGCTTCTTTACTATAAGGGATATGCCAGCAATTTGAGGATTGGCTCCAAGTTGCTCCCTCCAATTTTTTTACCTTTTCAATGAGCATTTTATCTTTG
>JANYCO010000390.1 GCA_025360235.1 Cytophagales bacterium | reverse complement strand
TTAAAGTGACGGGAGAAAAAACAAACTATGGTTCTGATGTAATTGTTTGGTGGGATATGAATGCTAATGGGGTCGCCAAAAATGGAACCGTTTACTGGTATGATTTTTATGATGGTGATTCTTCTACTATTAAGATTGGAGTTGGGGAAAGGAGAGAAGATTTTCTAAACGATCCGCACACTAACAATGATCCGATTCAAGGTACTTATAGAAGTATGGAAGGGATTGATGGTATTGGAGCGTCTTCTTATTTTATAGGAGCAGGAGGCCATACTTATATGTCTACAATAGCAGGGTTCAATGCTAGTTTGGATGATGTTTATCTGAATTTATATGTTAGAAAAAGAACCAGTACTTCAGCTATGGGTGTCACGTTGGCATCTATTTGTGCTGCAGGAGATACATCAATAATAACTTATGATGTTGGAAAGCTTGATTTTGATGGGTGGAAATTGGTTTCAATAAAATTATCCGCCATGAAACCTAATGTTAAAAATAAACATCCTTTTAATCCTGCCAGGATAGTTCAATTTGCAATGAACCTGGAGATACACACAAATGTAAATCAGGATGATACAGGTTTTGATATGGACATGATAACGTTCACGATGGGAAAGCCTTTTAATCCTGACAGGTATTAATAGTAAAATAATTCATGAAAAATATAGTTGCAAAATCTTTACTGCTTTGTGGTATGATGCTATCATCATATCTCGTTCGTTCGCAAACAACTCCTTCGAATGACTCATTACTCTATGTCAAAATAGACTCACTTATCAAATTAATGACCTTAGAAGAAAAGGTTAACATGATCAAAGCCTCTTCTTCTTTTACAAGTGGAGGAGTAGAGCGTTTAGGAATCAGAGAAATTGTAATGTCAGACGGGCCTCATGGAGTGCGCCACGAGCATAACCGCGACTGGTCAAGAAATGATAAAATAGATTATCGCTGCACTTATCTTCCAACAGGTATTGCACTTGCTGCAACATGGAATCCTACGCTGGGTTATCAGTTTGGATCTGTCTTAGGAAGTGAGGCAAAAAAAAGAGGTAAAGATATTATACTCGGTCCGGGAATTAATATTATAAGAACTCCGCTCAACGGTAGAAATTTTGAATACATGACAGAAGATCCTTATCTGAATTCTGTTATGGCTGTTGGCTATATTCAAGGTGTACAGGATCAGGGAATTTCTTCCTGTGTAAAACATTACCTCGCCAACAATCAGGAAGAGAGAAGGGCAGAAGTAAATGTGCAAATGAGTGAACGTACATTGCGTGAAATTTATTTGCCCGGATTTAAAGCGGCTATTGAAAAAGGTGGTGCCTATACCATTATGGGCGCTTACAATCAATTCAGAGGACAGTATTGCGCGCACAACGAATACCTGATTATGAAAATATTGAAAGGGGAGTTTGGTTTCAAAGGTGCTGTCATAAGCGACTGGTCAGCGGTGATGAATACGATGCAGGCTTTGAATTACGGAACCGATATAGAAATGGGAACCGATATGCGCAACTGGGGGAAATGGAATTACAATAATTTTTTTATGGGTGATACGGCAATAAAATTAGTTCGAGCCGGAGTAGTAAAGGAATCGGTTATAAATGATAAAGTGAAAAGAGTCTTATGGGTGATGTATAAAACAAATATTTTTGGCAAACGTACTCCTGGGGAAATAAACACTAAAAAACATCAGCAAGTGGCACTTAAAATTGCGGAAGAAGCAATTGTGCTTTTAAAAAATGACAAAATTTTACCACTCAATAAAGCTAGTTTAAAATCTATTGCAGTGATTGGAGATAACGCTACTCGTCTTCATGCTGAAGGAGGAGGTAGTTCTCAGGTGCCTGCCTTGTATGAGGTTACTCCTTTGCAGGGAATAAAAAATTTTCTAAATAAAGATAGTTTAAAGATAAAATACGTTCAGGGATATTTATCAGATCAAAAATACCTTACTGAAAAAGATTGGAAGCCAAATGCTGAAATGATTGCTCAGGCTGTTAAAGCTGCTTCAGAATCTGAAATAGCAATTGTGGTAGGAGGCTACAACCACGGCTTTTCTCCAGACGATTGGAATCAAATAGCATTTGATGGAGAGGGGAAGGATAAAAAAGATATCATCTTACCTTTTGGTCAGGATGAATTAATAAAAGCGGTTATAAAAGCAAACCCAAATACAATCGTAGTATTGATGGGTGGTGGAGCTGCAGAGATGAACAAATGGGTAGTAGGCGCTAAAGCTATTGTGCAGGCATGGTATCCAGGCATGGAGGGAGGAAATGCACTAGCTAATGTTTTATTTGGAAAAGTAAATCCATCGGGAAAACTTCCGGTTACTTTCCCTAAAACACTGAGCGACGTTCCAGCCCACAAACTGGGCGACTATCCTGGTGGCAAAGTAACAAATTACAACGAAGGGATTTTTGTTGGGTATC
>JANYCO010000358.1 GCA_025360235.1 Cytophagales bacterium | reverse complement strand
AAATTTATTCAATCGGCATTAAAAAACGAAGATATTACTATATATGGTGACGGGAAACAGACCAGAACATTTTGCTATATTAACGATAATTTAGAAGTTACCCTGAAAGCGTTAGAGACAAATGCTTTTATTAATGAAGTAATTAACATAGGGAACGATAAACTAACAACTATAGAGGAACTCGCAGCAATAATTATTCGTTTAGCAAATTCCTCATCAAAAATTGTTAGGCTACCTCCTTTAAAAGAAGGGGACATGACAAGAAGACAACCGGATATAACTACTATGCTAGCATTTTTAGGACGATCTCTTACTCCTTTAGAAGAGGGGTTAAAAATAGTTATTAAAAAATATAAGTAACAATGCATACTGTATTTTCTAAAACACTTTCCAATTATCGACTTTTAGTTGGTATAATTTTTTTCGGCCTTTTATTAAGAATTCTGTCTATTGAGTTTGCTAATCTTTATCACGAAAACAAAATTTTTTATATTGGCGGGGATTCTGGGGCTTATATTTTCTGTTTTGATAGTTTGATTTCTACGGGTACGTATACCATTAATATTGATTCAGAATATGGTTATTTTGGTCGCATGCCGGGCTATCCATTTTATATCGGTATTTTTTATTTCCTCTCGGGAATGAATTGGGAAATTGCATTACAGATGGTATATTTCTCACAGATTATTTTAGATACTGTCGCTATTTATCTTGTTTATCAAATAAGTGCGAAAATATTTACAGATAATAAAGTGGCTCTTCTAAATAGTTTTTTATACGCCACATACCCTTTTATAATAATCTGGAATCCAATATTGTTTGCGGAAGCATCCAGTGTATTTTTTTTACTGCTAGGAATTTGGCTTCTGGTCGTTTCAGAAAAAAAATACCATCTACTTTTTGTTGGTATCTCCCTAAGTATTTCTGCGTTAATGAGACCTCAGCTCATTTGTATTTTCCCTTTAATACTGATAGTCATCTACCAGATTTACAAAAAAAAAATGAAACTATTTTTTTTTCATAGTTTATTATATCTATTTTCAGTCATGATAGTTTATGGGGCTTGGCCTGCAAGGAACTATATCCTGTACAACAAATTAATTCTCACCCAAGATATAAGAGGATTAGTGGCATGGGATACAGATATCAATGCCTTTTATGAATATCTGTATTCGGTACATACTAGTGGACAACCTATTTTTACAGATATTACATTTAGAAAAACGAAAGTGAAATTCCCTCCTTGTGCGTACAAAGTAAAAGCTGATTCGATTCTATTAGATTCCACTATTGAATTATGTAGGTCCTGTGGCAGGGGATTTAAAGCATGGAGAGAAGATTTTAAAGGAACCAATTATTTAGTAAATAATTGCAACGAAAAAATTGTTGAGAATTTCAGAATGCTAAAAAAATCACAAATAGAAAACAATCCATTAAACTATTATTTGACACTTCCTTTAAAAAATTTAGGGAAAGCTCTTTTCAAACAACGTCTCGCAAATAACGATACAAAAGTGAAAAAAATGAGTTTTATTCTTTTTACTTATCGTTCATGCCTTATTTTTACAGGGATAATTGGTTTAATTATTTTTCTTAAAAGACGCAGAGATGAGACAGGCATTGCGATTACCTCCTTAATTTTATTTTTGTTCATCTATGGCATACTGTGTTTCGGACCAACGGATCAAATGAGAAATATTGAAATGCGTTATTTTTTACACCCAGATATCTTACTTTTATTTTTTGGAGGATATTCTATTATACAGCTATTGCCACAAAAAAGATAACTCCTAAATATTATCATACTTTGATTTGGCCTGATGAATTAAAATGTAAATAACAATTACAAAAAAAGGAAGTAGCGGGATTTTATATCTTGCCAGGGTCCCGAAATTAGCAGAGGTTACTCCTACAATAAAGGAAAATATAACTACAAAGATGATACAAAAAATCACGAAAGGAGTAAAGACCATTTTTTTCTTAGACTTAAAAAGTACTTTTATTAAACTATAGGATAGATACATAAAAAAAATCCCTTCAAGAGAAGACAAAATCATCAAAGGGTTTCTGATTTCCCATAAATACGGCCTGTAAAAAGTTACTATAAAAGATCTTGTAAATAGTAATGGAATATTCGTAATAGTAAATTCGACGTTCCCTATATCGTAGGATGAACCATCCGTTTTTTTGG
Source organism: Cytophagales bacterium (assembly GCA_025360235.1). Classification (GTDB taxonomy): domain Bacteria; phylum Bacteroidota; class Bacteroidia; order Cytophagales; family Cytophagaceae; genus JANYCO01. The sequence continues at coordinate 5,705 of JANYCO010000358.1, read as the reverse complement.
TCATTTTATCTATATAGAACCTCGTAATTTTTGATGTCTGCTCAATTTTGTCAAGGTCATATTTAGCATTATCTTCCGATACTACATCGATCACATAATATCCAATTGCAAAACCGATTGGAATTAATATTGGGTATACAATAATTTTCCAAGCCAGGCTTTTAATCCTTTTGGTGAGGGACAATATTACCAAAATAAGTATAGGTATAGTAAGGCACATAAATATGTATATCTTAATCCCAATCAACAAATAGCAGTATATAACCAGCATTATTATTTTCCACGGAGACCGTTCCTTAAAAACTGTTATTTCGAGAGTAATACTAACTATATAACATATTAAGGCTATACAAAGGGTGTCCTTCATTATTCCACTGCCCCAAAAAAAGACAGAAGGAATAAATAAACAAGCTGTACCAATTTGCCTGGTAATTGTAGGGTATATTCTGGCCATCGTTAAAAATAATCTCCAACTCCCCCAAAAACCAAATAAGGAAAACAAAATGGTATCACATAAAAATGAATTAAATGTAACTACATTAAAAAGTGCAGCCATTTTACTGACAATTAAAGCAGAAGGATCACCAGGGAATACCATTACACCAACATATTGAGGGTATACAGCCCTTGTAATAGTTTGATTTGAGAAAATAAGCACTAACCCATCAAGAGGGTGATCGTATAGAATTTCTGTAATCATTTTACTGTCAATAAAATAATTTATGGTATCACCTCCATCGTAATAAAATAAATAAATAAGAGCAAAACTTAAACCTCCCAATATTCTAAATAAAAAAGAACGGACGAAATATTTTTTATACAGAGGCTCCTTCCTGTATTTACTGGATCCTATAAGGAAAAATAAATAAAGGAAAAAAAAGTAGATAGGGGTTATTACAAAATCGTAGGGGCTAAGATTAACCATATTAAAATGAATGGAATATACAGAAGATCAAAAATAAGTTAAAACGGTGAATTATAATAAATTATTTGTAATTATTTGTAATTAATTCAACCTTAGTCTCTAGTTTTAGCAACTTTTTAGGGTTTTTCGATTTAATATTTATATTTTGTAAAATAATTATAAATATAGCTATATGGAGCATGAGCAAGAGGAAAAAGTCATCACATTTTTTGATTCAATTGCCTTTAACTATAAAAAAAGATATAAAACTGTAAACCCTTTTTATTCCTACTTTTTCAATCAAAGACTAGAGCGTGCGGTTCAGAATTTTGATTTTAACAACCAACGCATTTTAGATATAGGAGCCGGTACAGGAAGCTTATACGACTATATAAAAGAAAATTTCTCCGGGTACAATTATTATGCAATTGATGTATCTGGTGAAATGTTGAAAGAAAGTAATATCCCAAAGGAAAAGCAGTTTATTGGAAGAACGAATGACATCAAGCTTCCTGAACAATCCTTTAATTATATTTATTTATTAGGAGTAACCACCTATATGAGCAAAGAAGAATGGCTTCAGCATATAGAATACATCTATAAAAATTTAGAAAAAGGGGGAAGATGCGTGGTCTCTTTTAGCAATAAAACAAGTTTAAATACTATCCAGATAAAAATATTTAAAAAAGTAATTAGGCTTTTTTTTAGCAAAGCCAAAAAAGTAATTTCTCAGGATATCAAACTAAATTTTTATACGAAAAAAGAAGCGGAAGAAATCATCAAAGAAAAATTCGAAATCGAAAACTTGTTCTATCTTAATCAGGCACCAATTATACTTAGCAACACACTCCCACGATTTTCTGTATTTGTTGCAAAGCTAACAGAAAAATTTTTCTCCGGAAGTCCTCGATTACTCTCGTTGTTTAGTTCGGACTTCATGTTTACGCTTCGAAAAAAATAGTTAGAAATCTGCAAACCTTTATTCTCTATAGTAGTATTTTATGCATTGGAACAAGAGCTTAATATATAACTATTTGACAACCTTATCCTTAACTTATATCAGACCCTATGTAAAAAAATATATTTGTCAGCAGTTAAATATTAATTAATATTGTAAAGACAGGCGTTTAAAAAAAATCAAATGAAGATATCATTAGTTACTGGAGGAGCGGGATTTATAGGAGCCCATGTTACAAGAGAATTACTTACTCTGGGACATAAAGTCGTCGTTTTAGATGATTTGAGTGGAGGATTTAAAGAAAACTTACCAAGTGCAGCCATCTTTATTGAAGGCTCAATTACGGACCACATCCTTCTTGAAAAACTATTTACAGAATACAACTTCAATTACGTATATCATTTAGCTGCGTATGCAGCGGAGGGACTTAGCCATTTCATTAAAAGGTTTAATTATAATAACAATTTAATTGGAAGTGTTAATTTAATAAATGAGTCTATAAAGCATAAGGTTGAATGCTTTGTATTTACTTCTTCTATAGCAGTATATGGAGCACTGCCTCCTCCAATGAAAGAAAGCATGACTCCTTGCCCGGAAGATCCTTATGGTATTGCCAAATACGCCGTAGAAATGGACCTAAAAACATCTCATGAAATGTTTGGATTAAATTACATAATCTTCCGTCCTCACAACGTATATGGAGAATATCAAAACCTGGGAGATAAATACCGTAATGTTGTTGGAATATTTATGAATCAACTTATGCAGAATAAACCTCTGACAATATTTGGTGATGGTAAACAAACAAGGGCTTTTAGTTATATAGGTGATGTAGCTCCTCATATAGCAAATTCAGTAAATACAAAAGAAGCTTACAATCAAATCTTTAATATTGGAGCTGATAAAGATTACTCTGTAAATGAATTAGCCACAACGGTAATGGATGCTATGGGAATAAAAGGGGAAATCAGACATGTAGAGGCGCGCAATGAAGTCGTTCATGCTTATGCGGATCATACAAAATCGCATACAGCGTTCGGATCAAAATTGAAATTTTCTCTTTCTGAAGGATTAATAAAAATGGCAAATTGGGCAAAAGTCACTGGAGTTAAAAAAAGTGTAACTTTTAAAAATATTGAAATTCTTGAAAAACTTCCTCCTGTGTGGCTAGAAAAGTAATGAAAAAAATATTATTTATAGCAGCCCATAGACTAGATAGGTCACCAGGACAAAGATTCAGGTTTGAACAATATTTTTCTTATTTGAATCAAAATGGATACGAATGCAGTTTCTCCTTTCTGATATCCGAAAAAGATGACAAATATTTTTATAGTAAAGGCAATTATTTAAAAAAAGCATTAATCCTTATAAAGTCAATTTTTATACGTCTTAAAGATGTTCTTACAAGTGGTCGCTATGATATAATCTTTATACAAAGAGAAGCGTTTATTACCGGGAGTACTTTGTTTGAACGGTTGTTCTCGTGGTCCTCAGCGAAACTTATTTTTGATTTTGATGATTCCGTATGGCTTCTTCAAAAAACAGATCGTTCTGCCAATAAGAATTTATTATGGTTAAAGAATCCCTCTAAGACTTCTAAAATAATTAAGATGTCGGATATGATTTTTGCAGGTAATCAATACCTTGCTGATTATGCCGCTTCTTTTAATAAAAATATAGTTATCATCCCTACCACTATTGATATTCATGAATATCAGTCAGGTTCTGAAAAAAAAAACTCAGGTATAATCTGCATAGGATGGAGTGGGAGTTTCTCAACAATTGATCATTTTACTCTGGCGCTTCCTGCTTTAAAGAGCATTAAAAATAAATATCAGGATAGAGTGACATTTAAAGTAATTGGCGATGGGAACTATACAAACGAAGAATTAGGAATAAAAGGGATTGCCTGGAATAAACAAGATGAAATTAAAGAATTGTCTTTTATTGACATTGGTATTATGCCGTTGCCCGATGATGAATGGTCTAAGGGTAAATGTGGATTGAAAGGCCTTCAGTACATGGCCTTAGGGATTCCGACAATCATGTCTCCTGTCGGAGTTAATAAGTTAATTATACAAGATGGTGAAAACGGCTTCCTTGCATCCGAGAAAGAGGAGTGGGTAAACAAAATTTCCAAGCTTATAGAAGACACTGAATTGAGAATGAAAATAGGGGAAGCCGGCAGAAAAACAGTGTTGGAAAATTATTCAGTGGATTCTCAAAAAAGCAGGTATTTAAAATATTTCAACCAATTAATTGAAAGTTAAATTCGTCCCCTCCAATCCAACCATTACAGACCTTATTTTTTGATTTCAGACATTAAGCATATTATGAAGTTTTTCTTTCATTCGTTTGCACATCGGTATCTCAATATAATATGTTATAAATGATGCTATTAATATGGAAATCGGGAGAGCAAAAGCAATTGATGCGACCCAGAAATTAATATTTAAATGATTCATAAGTGTTGGAATAATATAATCTCTAGAAATAGTTTGGTGAGTCAAGTATAATGCGAAAGATATTTTGCCAAGAAAGACAGTTCCTTTCGAAACAATAAAAGTTAATTTGTTGTTTACAAAGAGTATAAAAAGCGTAAAATATATTAATAACATTATAGAATATTCCATTTGATTTATAAAATGATGAGACCTACCTGAATAGTTAAATAGTAATGTCTGACAGATTAAACATATCAAAATGATTGAGTAATTTTGAATTTGCTTTTTTTATTTCTGTATATTTTGTAAAAAATAATTCCCGCAAAAAATAAAGGGATAAATGGAAGTAAAGGTATCCACCAAACTATTTTTTCAACTAATATTTCATCTGCCCAAAAGAATTCCAATATTACAAATAATATAGATAGACTTATTCCAATTATGTTCAAGTATTTAAGTAATTTAAATTGAAAAAGAAAAACAATCGCCATATAAAAAATCATTTCAATAATCATAGTCCAATATGGACCTTCAAGGTCAGGTATATTTAGATAATACTGAAACATAGTCATATTGCCAAGATATTTTATTAAATCAATTTTGGCGAAACCTTGATTTTTATAAATAGTAAAACTAGTTAATATTAAAAATGAAAAAGTGACAGAGGCCCAATAGGTAGGATATAATCTGCTAATCCTTTTAATAACAAAATCCATACTATTTGTTATTTTATTTAAACTCATAAATATAACAAAGCCACTAATAATGAAAAATAAATCTACTCCAGTTGTTCCCAATTTAAGACCAAATGCGGCCTCTGGTCTTCCCATAGTAAAATGGAAAAATACAACCATTAATGCGGCAATTCCTCTCAATGAGTCTAATTCAGGTGATCTGTCAGTTTCTCTTTTTGTAGTCATGTTAGAGATTTTGTTAAATTTTCCTCCAATAATTTAATTCTATTTTTTTTTCACACATATCTTTCTACTCCTTCCACAACTCTTTACAAAAAAAATTCCCGAATATGGGTTATAATTCACTTGATCATACTGATAATAAAGAATAATATTTTCCTGGTAATCCATTACCCCATACTTACCATCTTTTTTTACTATGATCAAACTATCACTACACGCTTGGACAAACTCGTATTTAGGAGACAAGATCTCTTTCCCTTTTAAATCTGTAATTCCAAAACGTTTATTTTTTACAACAATATACTTTCCATTTTCAGTTTCCTGAAAACTATCGTATTGAGTAGTATTAACAGGCTTTCCCAGCTTATCTACAAAAATCCACTTGTTCGTTATTGTTTTTACAGGAGCAAATCCATTACGAAAAAATTTCGCTTCCTTATAGTAAGGTTGCACTGTTAGATTTTCAATTTTATCAATATAAC
>JANYCO010000311.1 GCA_025360235.1 Cytophagales bacterium | reverse complement strand
GTAGTTCCATTCCAAGTATACCATCTGTATGAAATAGAACCTCCAGGAGCGCCGGTATTAGCGTTCAGTGTTGTAGGCAGTGTGATGGAGCAAGTAGTAAGGTCGCTCCCAAGGCTTGGTTTTTTGCATGAAGCACAAGAAAGTGTAACGGGTGCAATTCTTGAATTAATAAAACCTAATGCACCAACCAAGCCAGCATTGTAGTCTATACATACTTCAGAGTTAGCGTAATCAGTTCTGTCATCGTTGTAAGTTCCGTCTCTCTGGCCTCCAACGAGCGCGCCAAATTGAGCGTTATTTGCAGGTATGGTAAGGTTGTTGGCTAATAGCGCAGGGTTGTCATCTCTTAGGTAAACATTTCTATGATGTGGGTATTGAGGAGAAACAAAAGGGCCTCCGGCTGCAGGAGTATAACCAACAATATAGGATCTTTTGGAACTGTTTTTCCCCATTATATAATCAACATCTGCATAGACAAGATTGAGTACCGCTGCGGTTGTGTTGTTGTTTAATTTTGAATACAGCGCAACTAAAAAAGCTGCATTTCCATTATAGCGCAGTCGTCCCCAAGTACCGTAGGCAGTATAAACACTTGCCGCATTTCTGCTGCCCGCAGCAAGCCAATGGTTGGTCATTCTTGTATTAAAAGAGGCTGTTGCGGTAGGGTGTCCAAGTTGTGCTAAAACATAAAGTCCTAACTCTCCATTGTTGATATAATCAAAACTCCATCCGATGTTAGGACTAACATTAGCCGCTCCAGTACCACTGGTAGTAAGCGCAAAAGCTGTAGTTTGATAACTTGCTGTTCCAGTTGCCCAATACATTTCAGCCAATAAGATTGCCCAAGCATTTTGCCAGTTTCCATTTGCTCCATAAAATCCACCAACGCAATCGCCTACAGCACCTGGATGCGCACTTGCATAGGAATAAGCATATTGTGCATGAGTCAAGCATAGGGCTGCATAGACAGGGTCGTAAGGTGCATACATCCTTGACATAAGGGCAAGTGTGGCACCACAGAAGGAGGCCATCCCGGCATCTGCAGGATTTTTACAAAATGGTCTCACATCACCACCTTGGTTAACGGCGAGTGTTTGCATTTTTACAGAAGTAACCCATTGTTGGTGGTCATAATTTCCATTGCCAACTTCATAATAAAAGGTAGTAGTATTTGGCGTAATTTTAATGAAGTAATCAGTAGCGTGTTTTACTTCTTCCAAAATATCAGGTATACAGTTAGGGTCATGGGCAGTGCCCTCGTAAGACCACCCAAGCGCAGTATTAACCGCTTTATATCCCGCATAGTCAAATGTATATTTGTCGCCATATCCAGTTGGGAATTCAGCATATCCTTTCAATAACATATAAGCAGCATAGAATCCAGTCTGACCAAACTTTACGTGATCTCCGCAATCGTGCCATCCTCCGGAAAGACTGGTTGCTGCGTCGGCATCAGCCATGAAGGATAATCCGGTCTGAGCAGCAGGTACTCCAGCTGGTAGGTGATTGTATAACAACCAATTGTTATCTCCAGAGCGATTACCACCATAAAACCGAGTAGTCATCCATAAAGCCTTTTGATAATCTGACGTAGTCCAAGCTTGTTGAGCAAAAGAACTAATCGGAGAGGTTAAATAAATAAGACTAGCTATAATTAGTATATGTAATTTTTTTATTGCCATTTTTTATGAAAACATTAGATTTCAATGATTTTTTTATATCTATCCAATAACCTTTATTAATGTAAACGATTTTCTGGTAATTAAGGATGTTTTTTTGCTAAAAATTTGCTGTAAAAGATTGATTTTTAGTTAAATAATATAACTTTATGTCGCTTTGCAACCAGTAAAATACGCATAAAATACATATAAAATACTGTTTTTTAACGGATTATTACCAAGTGTTTTTTATCCTGACTTTTATATTACCAAAGGGGATTTTGGGGTTAAAAAATGCGTAAAATTCAATTAGAAATTAACATAGTTATATACTGAGATTCAAAATAGTACAATAGCAATTTTATGTATTATTATTGGAATAAAATGACTAAATCTGAATTCTTAGGTTTGGGAATAGAATACTATTTTTATCCATGAAGCCAAGGGTAATTTAATGGTTAGGAATATTGGAGTGAATCCTCTTGAATTTTAAAGCTGTACCACTACCCCCGTTTGCCGTAGCTTTTAGCTACCTGCTCAGTTTTACAATTTTTTTCCTACGTTCAAACTTATTGGTTATTTTTTTATTTCAGGTCTTACCCCATTGTCAAAAGATTTAAGCAGCACCGCTGGAGAATATCCTGAAACTAATTTATCATCGTCAAATGCTTGTAGTGTATATTCGTACCACTGACCTTTATAAAGACTAGTATCGGTATAGGTAGAATATTTCATCGTGTCCTTGGCAAATATTTTGTATTCGTGCCAAGTAGTTTCTCCTTTAAGTTTTCTATATAATATAGTTTTTATAACATCGTCACTGCTGCTATTCCCGTTTGCCGTAGCTTTTAGCTACGCGCTTAACTATAC
>JANYCO010000229.1 GCA_025360235.1 Cytophagales bacterium | reverse complement strand
CCTAACGAAACGCTGCTTAATGCAAATGGCATAGGGGAGCTTATCTTACCAATGACATCTTCCTGTAATAGTTTTGCCAGCTTGACAGATAATTATCTTTTATTAATTGATAAGACCCAATTTCCACTGGATCAAGCAGAGGTTGATGGAGGATTTGGATTATTCATCGGCAATTTGCCAGGGCAATACAGTTATTATGGATATTGTTCACCCAATGCTGCCTATTACAATTCAAATATTATTCATTACCAGAACGTGGTGTTCTATATACTTGATGCCACCGGTAATCCTGTTTATATACCAAGAGGTCAGTTATTACATATAGAAGATCCTTATTTAGATTGTAATTATCTTAAACAAGGCAGCAACTATGATATTCACTCGTCCTTTGGACTGGCTACCAATATTACCGTACAGAATTTTAATGGTATTTCAGGTACCAGAATTGTAAAAGGGTACATTCGCGCATTAAATTTTAGCTACTGGAGTGCTGCTGTTACCTGGAAAGAACCTGTTAATACCGCCACTACTGTAACCAATACCTGTGCTCCGGTTTTTGTTTTCAATCCAAACGATTATAAAAATGATTGCCAGCAAGATCTTATAAACACTGCCATCCTTCAGGGTACCAACGACTGGAAAGATTCTGTCAACAGCTATGTAAGCAGCTTCCTGGCTCAATACTATAATAAATGTTTTTCAAATCCTCTAGCCGAAAATTTTAAATATACTTACAAGGCAAACGAATATCATTATACACTCTACTATTACGACCAGGCTGGGAACCTCATACAAACTGTGCCTCCCGCAGGAGTCAGCCCTCTCTCTGCGGCTTCTTTTGATGCCAATAGCGGAAACCTGCTCACAGGTAATGAACCTCAACATGCACTTATCACTACTTATAAATACAACAGCTTAAATCAGCTCATCTACCAATCTACACCGGATGCGGGGGCTTCTTACTTTTTTTACGACAGCAAATGCCAGCTGCGCCTTTCTCAAAATGCAAGACAGAACGCGCAGTCTGTTTCTTCAAACAATATTTATTCCTATTCCAAATATGATCTTCAGGGAAGAATAATAGAAGTGGGAGAACTCAACGGATATCAAAATAACCTGGCCTTCATGATCAACAGAGCTAACAGGAAACTGATAGCAGGAAACCTTGATAGTCCCTCTTTCCCAAGTGGTGTCGCTTACGGACTAGGTGAAGTAACCCGCACCACCTACGATATAGGAAACGCTACTCAACAGAATGTGCGGGGAAGAGTGGCCTTGGTCAACATTACCAATGCCATCAACGGTATCATAGTTGATGCACAAAGTCTCTACAGCTATGATCCGCATGGGAATGTGAAAAAGCTGACCAACCAGATGAAAGGATTCACAGACAAAACAGTAGACTATGAATATGACCTGATCAGTGGAAAAGTAAACAATGTATTTTACCAGAAAGGACAGACAGACCAGTTTACACACAAATATAGCTACGATGCAGACAACAGGATTCGCAGTGTATATACATCTCCCGATGGAATTATCTGGGAAGAAGACGCGCGTTATTTCTACTACAAACACGGACCTCTGGCAAGAGTAGAACTGGGACAGGATAAAGTTCAGGGGATGGATTATTTCTATACACTACAAGGATGGCTCAAAGGCGTAAATATCCCAAACCCAAGAGCAGCAAGTCCTACGGGAAAATACAATGTTACGCTTGACCCTGGACACGACGGGATTGCCCTTGCAGGTGCTACGCCATACCAAGGAGCGCTGCCTGGAAAAACTACTAATCATTTAAATCGTTTTATTGCGCAGGATGAATTTTCTTATATGCTCAATTATTATAAAGGCGATTATACTCCTATCAATTCTATTTCCCAGGGAGAAGGAGCTGCCTTCACTGCTGGTTCTGTTTTACCAGGTAGCATTTTGCAAAATGGTCTTTACAATGGAAATATCGTATCAATGGTTACACAAGTACAAAGCCTTGCTTCTATGCCAGGGTATAACCAGGTGGACAACTTTGGCCTCCGCGCCCAGGCTTACCACTATGATCAGCTCAACCGCCTTACGCAGGTGCAGAGCTTTAGTCATAATAGTAGCGGAACGGGATGGGCAGCCAGAAATAACACTCCCAACATAGCTGCCTACGACGCCAAATACACCTATGATCCTAACGGTAATATTCTCAGTTCTCAAATTAACGGTCCTTCTGCCGCTTTAATAGACGACTTAAAATACAACTATGATTTATACTCAGGAGCACAAAGCAAGAACTGGCTTCGCAGCAATCGCCTGTATCATGTAAATGATAATGTTGCCGCTAATGTAGCCACAGATGACATAGACGACGAAGGAATCTTCACCACAAATGGAATTAATACAAACAACAATTACAGTTACGATGCAATCGGCAATCTGACTAAAGATGCTTCGGAGGAAATCTCAAAGATTACCTGGTCCGTTTATGGAAAGGTAAGATTGGTGACACGGACTACTACGAGCACTAAACCTGATCTTGAATTTGTATACAACGCTTCCGGAAACAGAATACTGAAACTTGTAAAACCTATAGGACATAAAACCGATCCTACGCAATGGGATTCTACCTATTATATCCGTGATGCTTCGGGAAATCTGATGGCTACTTATGTACATAGTGCTTTGTCCCGAAGCATTGAGTATTCTGTGTATGGCAGTAGCCGTCTGGGCTTGTATACGAAAGCGACACCAGCCAGCCCAGGATCAACCTATACTTATACCGGTGGCCTTGTTTATAACAGCAACAATCCTAATCATATAAAACTTTCGGGCAGCACATCACAAACGATTTTGTCAGGCAAAATAGGTTTTGTAGTAGGGGGAGATTCTTATAGCGGTACGCTGACATTAAATAACGGAGCAACACTTCTGGTGCAGGGCACAGTATCTTCTGGTTCAGTTACGGATTATGGTGCGCAGGTTACAATTACAGAAACAGGCTCACTTACGGTTCCTTCTTATACGATAAATACCAATGGCTCTCTGAAGAATTATGGTATAATAAACATACAAGGAAGTCTGACGATGGGGAGTTTAACCAACTACAATATTCTCAATGCTCAGAATACCCAGATTAATGGAGGATCTACGGCTACCAATTGGTATAACATGATTATAAGCGGTAACCTTACGGTGCTAGGAACATTCAATAATAATAAATCGATAACGGTAACCGGTCTTACCCAGATAAACGGTGTTGCGAATATGAATATGGTAACTGGTAGCAGCCTTAAAACAGGGAGCATGAGCCTGATAGGGAATGTAAACAGTACAGGAAGTTCTACGGTTCAGGTTACAGGCACTTTCAGTGCCAACGGGGGAGCGGTGTTTAGCACTAAAGTTACGCTTTGTGCAGCAACTGTATCAGTAGCTAATGGTAATCCGGTGCTGAACGGCGTAACACAAAGTTGTGTATTTGCACAACCTGTAGTGATGACCTATCAGCGGAAGCCGACCCTGAAAGAATATGAAATGAGCAATCATCTGGGCAATGTGTATGTTGTAATTCCGGGATTAAAATTAGGCAGGGATACCGCTACTACCTTAAATGGAAATTATGTATCTTCGACTATGGATGGAGTAGCGGATTATTATACGACGGTTCCTGTTACGCTGAACGATTATTATGCGTTTGGAAGTACTATTACCTCACGCTCATATAACTCAAATTCATTCCGTTACGGCTTCAATGGGAAGGAAAATGATAATGAAACTGGATGGCAGGATTATGGAATGAGGATATATAATCCTAAGTTGTCTAGGTTCTTCTCGGTTGATCCAATAGCTAAGCAATATCCTTTTTATTCGCCATATCAGTTCTCTGGTAATATGCCTGTGAAATTTATTGATAGAGATGGGTTAGAGCCAGGTACAAGGCAAATGTCCGAAGCGGTTATTTTTGCAATTGAAAATGATATGAAGACAGAGGCTGCTGCTACTGTTGCAGCTTCAACTGCTGTAGGGGCTACTATAGGTGCTATAGGAATAGAAGCTATTGGAGTTTATTTATTAGAAGAAGTTTGGGAAGAGCTTTCAGGCACAACAATAGTACCTGATCCAGGAGATTTAATACAAAAAATGTTTAAGAAAAAGCTAGTAGATGTCGCTCCTTTACCAGAAACTCCCAACACTCCAAAGGTAACACCTACTGTAAATCCTTTTAAAGGGAAACCGAAAGAAGAATTATTGAAATCTAAAGAGTCTTATGAAAAGCTAATTAAAGAACATAAGGATAAATTAGAGAAATTTAAAAAGGATCCTATTGGGAATAGTGATCCTAAAAAATTGGAA
>JANYCO010000221.1 GCA_025360235.1 Cytophagales bacterium | reverse complement strand
TTTAGATGCTTTTCGATTTGCATCATTATTTGTGTAACGATCTTCTTTAGACTCTTCCTCACGTACAATTGCAAGCTGATCTTTTGGTGACATAACAATGGAGTCTGCCTGTTCAAATGATTTATTAATAGCCGGAATATTTACCTCCGTTTTCTGAATTGTTTTTTCTCCTGCGATCTCGTTGGAATTTTTACTTATTGATCCGGTAGCTATGTTTTCATCCATTAAAGGTCCTGAAGGATTTTCTTTGGGATAGTCAGGGTAAACGTAGCCATCGGTGGTAGCTGGTTTGGCAATAATGGTATTTGTTGCTTCCTTTTTACTTTCTGTTTCTATTGCCAAATGCGAAACAGAATCCTTGTTGGAAATTTTAGTTGAATCTTTTATAACCGGTGAAGCATTTTCATTTTTTTGCTTGTTTAAAGACGCTATTTCGTTGTTTGAAATTTGATCAAAGAGAAACAAACTACCTCCTCCTATCATAAAAACCACGATCAAAATTGCTGCAATTCTCATCACTACTGATCGATCGTCTTTTCTTTTTGTTTGATTATAAATACTTTTATTGATATCCAATATTAACTTGCGATTTTTTTCTTTGTCGCTCAATAAAGCATACCCTTCCACAGCATCTGAAATTAGGGGTTCAGACAACATGGCTTTTTCCAGTTCATGTTTTCTTTTGTTTTTTTTATCGTTGTTTCCTGCTGTTTTCTCTGACATTGGGATATTGCCGCCAGCGGAAGGTGATGGAGAAGATTTTGAATGAAAAGTATTCTTCTCTTCTTCAATTTCAAATGAATCTTCTTTGAGATAATTCAAGATCTCTTCGGTGGTAGGAATCTTGTCCTCTGGTTTATGAAATATTTTCTTGTGCTTACTCATCCTTAATTGCTCTCCATACAAAGTTTAAGATTACGTTTGCCATTTTGAATATAGCTTTTCACTTTATTCATATCATAGCCAGTGTGCTCTGCAACTTCTTTATAACATTTTTCTTCGATATAAAACAAGTGTACACACACCTTTTGTTCCTCTATTAGCTTTTCTATACAATTATCTAATTTGCTAAAAGACTCTTCTGAAACTCTTTCCTCTGTATGATGCAAAGTATAGTTCATTTCCATAAACTCAGTCTCCGTTTCCTCATATTTCAAGTCAAATTTTTTATTTGCTCTGAAATACATAAGGCAATAGTTTCGTGAAACAGTGTGGAGCCAGGACTTGAAATTTTCAATTTTGTGCTTTTTTAAGTCAGAAAGCAATTTTTCGAAAATATTCATTACTGCATCCCTGCTTTCTTCTTCGTTTTTAAGGTATTTCATACAAACCCCAAAAACTAAATGGCTATAGCGCTGAAACAGCTCGCCGGCGTAATGAGTATCACCGGAATTTTTATACCTGTCAATTAGTTCGGTATCTGAAAAATCTACTTTTATATGTTGCTTTCTAAAAAACACCTTTGGGCTGTTTAATCCTTAGGGTAAAGATAGGGATTTTAGTTAAAAAGTGTTAGCGTGTTTAAGTTAATAGTGGTAAAGTGTTAAAGTTGGAATATTATTCAACATTAACACTTTACCACTTGAATACTTTAAATCTATAATTTAATTGATAACAATTTTCTCTATCGTCCTTCCAAACTTATCGTTTAGATACAGCAAATAAATTCCTGATGAAAGACCATTTGTAGTAATATTTAATTCATTAGAGCCTTTGTTAAGTGTTACCGCTTTATTATTGGTGCGTCTTCCAAGGATGTCTACTATTTCGATTATAAGTTCGCTTTGTATTTCTGAATAATATGTAATTGATATACCATCCTGTTTATTAATTGGATTTGGATATACTGAAACAAGGGTTCCGTTAAGTTTAATAGATACAGAACTGGAATATTTAAATGTTTCATCCTGATCAACCATTCGCAAACGATAGTATACAAAGCCTGAAGCTGAAGCCAGATCTTTGTCCATAAAAGAGTAGCTCTGCATTTGTTGAGAATTACCAATAGCTTTAACCGTTCCAATATCTTTATAATTTATTCCATCAGAACTTCTTTCAATAACAAAATAAGAGGCGTTGATCTCTGTGGCTGTTTGCCAATAAATACCTGTAGTACTATTCTCAAATAATTTAACAGAAAAATCCAGTAATGTTATTGGTGCTGCACCACAAGTCTGCATGTTTACATTGGTGCTGTATGTTGGAGCAATCGAAGTACCTCCAGTAGCTCCCCAGTTGGCATCGGTACCTCCACAATTAGATGATACCATGGCAACGGTGGTAGTCAAAAGACTATTACCTCCGATGTATAAAAGTTTACCAGCAAGACCTCCGATAGTATTAACAGAAGTAACCTGTGCAGGCTGTGAACCCTGAGAGAAAACTACCTTTCCACCACCACCACCACCACCAGTGCCGTGACAATCGGATTGATTCGGATTGATTGTATTTCCTCCATTACCACCACTTGCATCAATGGAAAGTGTACCGGAATAAGAAGACACTTCCAGAATAACGGTACCACCACCGCCTCCGCCACCAGAACCATCCTGATGTGAAAACCTAGGAGGTGCAATTCCCCTGGCACTGATTACCTGACCTGTGGCTATAATCTGACCAGCTTTAATAATAACAATTCCTCCACCATCACCACCATGAGTAGGGCCATTAAAATAGTTAGCTGCATATAACCCATATCCTTCTGTATTTACCGTAATAGCAGGATTTCCTGAAAAACTACTGTTCCCATCTCCATGACCTGCGCCACCACCACCGCCCATAAACAAAGCAGTAGCTCCCCCATTAAAACCTAACCCACCTCTACCTCCATGATCCATGCCTGCCGGACGAGTGCCACTGCTATTGCAAGCCCATTCTAATTCATAACCTCCCTGACCACCGCCAGAATAGCCACCACCACCACCACCACCAGTATTATAACCATGTCCGCCGCCGCCGCCGTTGGCAGCTTTTCCTTTCGATAATTCTTCTGATGTAAATATTTCAAAAATCCCCCACCCTTTACGACTGCCTTTGAAAATTGTATTTCCAACAGTGCTACAATCAATGCCTCCTCCTGACCATCGTTGTTGAGTCAGCGTTAACGGTAGCGCATATTTACCCGCATTAGTTGCATCCATGGCAGTGCCACCTCCAGCCACAAAACTTCCGCAGCAAGCCTGTTCAATATATTTACCATTAACAGGCCAAGGTCCAGTGAATGCAAAACCAAGTGTATCACCGCCAGGGAAACCCAGACTGTCTGCATTTATGTTATTACTTAATGTAAGCGTACCAGTTGTGGACAAAACGAAAACCCCTCCCACTCCATTTACTATGTCGTATTCCATTGGTCTTAAATCGTTGGAAGTGGTGTAATTGGAGGAAGCTGTATTACCAAGCCAAGTAGGGATAAGCTGAACTTTAGCATTTACCGGATCGTAGGTATTCACCAGTTGTTTTGTAAAAGTTACCACACTTCCGGCAACGGATGCAAGGGTAGCCAATTCATAATTACCGGCCTTTCCAAAATTAGAAACATCTCCATAAGCCGTTGTAGTCAATGTTCTATCCATAACACCAGTCGAGGTGCTGGCGGTCATTTGTATAATCAATACTTCCATTCCAACGGCCAAAACAGCAGGATTTGCATTTCCGTAAGCTGTTCCTACTGTCATAGAGGCTTGGGTAACAGGTGCTGAACAAGTACCTCCAACCGAAGGTGAAAATGCTGTTACTTTCCAGTAACGATTTACAACTCCATTTACTGTATGAGAATTGGCTGTTGAGTAACCTCTCCAACCAACTATAGTGGCAGGAGTAACTACTGAAGAACCACTAAGTGCTACCTGAGCAAAACCTCTTAAATTTACT
>JANYCO010000197.1 GCA_025360235.1 Cytophagales bacterium | reverse complement strand
ATATATCCTAATCCTTCCAACAGCGACGATTTTTTTATTAGCTGGAGATCTTTAAAAGAGGAAAACGGATCACTCGAACTATATACTTCATTCGGACAAAAGATCAGCGAAGTTACTATTGAAGGATTAGAAGGAATTATTTCCTTTAAAAATAGTTCAAAACTTTCACCTGGAGTATACATACTGCAATGGAAAGGAGCGGGGCTTATAAGAAAACTAATTATTAAATAGATTAACAATACCAAAATAAATAACAAGTTTAAAATTAATTATCATTCACTTAAAAAAAGAACTATGAAAACGACTAAAAGTATTTTATCTCTAATTATCTTTCTATTCATATTGTCCGGAGTTTTAACGCTAAGTGGTTGCGTTAAAGTTAAACCTGGGTGCAAAAAAAATTATGAAAGAATAAAAGCATTTAAGAAAAGCAACAAACATTTCACTATGTAAGTCATTTTTTGGTTATGAGTAGATTGCGCAGAGGTACAAATATTATTGTATCTCTGTTTTTTTGCCTAAAATCAATACTGTGTATTTTTGACACACAATGTAAGTATTACAATTACTATAATTATTATTAAAATTTCATTGTTTGGGAAAAATGTTTCTTTATATTTGTAATATGTCATTATAACACAACTAAGATGAAATACGAAATTTATTATACAAATCACAGTACGGCCAGGCTCACGCTGTTGATTATTATTTTTATAATTTTTGTTTGTTCATTCAAAAGCACTGGAGCAATATTCACGGTTACTTCTACAGCAGACGCTGGCGCAGGTACTTTGAGACAAGCTATTCTAAATGCAAACGGAGCAGGGGTTGGTCCACATACTATTAATTTCAATCTCGTTGGAGTAGCTCCTTTTAACATACCATTATTATCAACATTACCTACACCAACTCAACTTGTAATTATTGACGGCACCACTCAAATACAATATGGCGTTGCAAATACTCCCGTTGTTGTTTTGAATGGAACTGCAATAGCTGCATGTTGTTGGGTTTTTATGTTTAATAATAATGGAGCAAATGGTTCAATAGTCCGTGGGTTGGTAATCAGCAGCAACAGTACAGGGCATGGTATTGAAATAAACGGGGTAGACAATATGATCGTAGAATCCTGTTATATCGGAACTGATGTTACCGGTTCACTCGATAGAGGGCATAAATGGATTGGTGTGAAATTGTATAATGCACATAATACAAGAATAGGAGGTAAATCTTTACGTCAGCGATGTATTATTTCCGGAAACGATCAATTTGGAGTTTTTATCGATAACAGTAGTAATGTATCGGTAATAAATAATATTATAGGGCTGAATGCTTCCGGCAATGGTGCCATCACAAATTCTATAAGTGGTGTAAACATTAACAACAGTAAAAAAATTTTTCTAGAACATAATTTTATTTCCGGTAATACTGTTCATGGGCTGGATTGTAATAATATTGACAGTAGCTATTTTTATGGAAACTATATTGGCACAGATAGTACAGGAGCGGCGGCAATACCAAATATTGTAAATGGATTGATTATTTATAATGGCAGTGAACATAACAGGATTGGAGGTATTACAATAGATTCCACGAATATTATTTCTGGAAATATTATACATGGAATTTCAATGGACAGTGACAGTACAACTTCAATTGTAGGAAATAGAATAGGTGTAAATGCATCCGGAACTTCAAAAATAGCTAATGGAATAATGGGTATTGAACTATCCGCTTCACTAAAAATGACCATCGGTCCTGGAAATATAATTTCTGGAAATAGTCAACATGGAATACATGCCTTTAACGGAACAAAAAATTTAAAAATTGTTGGCAATATGATTGGTACGGATGTTTCAGGAAATATTGGCATAGGCAATACAATCCATGGAATTTTTATGGATGGTGTGACCAACTTTACTATTGGTGGCACTATAGCAGCAGAGCAAAATATTATTTCATCCAATGGAGCCTTTGAAAGCTGGGCTAACTGGAATTTTGTGGGTGGCCAGCCTTTTGGAAACGGAATGGAAATAGATAATAGCAACACCGGAACGATAGCAGGTAATTATATTGGTCTTTCAAAATCAGGTAATGCTTTAGGTAATCATGAAAATGGTATCTCTATGCAAACAAGTAATAATATTACCATTGGAGGAAGTACTGCCGCCGCTGCGAATGTTATTTCTTCTAATCAATTTCAAGGGATCGTATTATTTCAGTGTCCAAGTAATATTATTCGTGCAAATCTCATAGGCACAAATCCATCAGGCACTTCGGATTTAGGCAATGGCCTTGGCTATTCAGGAAAACTTGCATGGGATCCATCCGGGCCTACAGTTACATGGTACGGCAATGGAATTTTGTTGATTGGATCAAATAGTAACAGTATAGGAGGCAGCAATCCATTGTATAGAAATGTACTTTCCGGAAATGGCGAAAGCGGAATTTCTGTTCAGGGAAGTAGATACAATACTTTTTATGGAAATTATATTGGAGTCGACATCAACCAGGCTGCCATGGGAAATGATTTGGATGGAATTATGTTCCAGAAATGGAATGCATCTCAGGCCGATAGCAACGCTATAGGTGGTGTAAATATTGGCGAAGCAAATATTATTGCCTACAACAAACTAAATGGTGTTGAAATGATGGATGCACAATCAGTAAAAAATCCGATTCGTCGTAACAGTATTTTTTGTAATGCGGTAAAAGGAATAGCTTTAAATGGTGTTGGGAATAATAATTATTCTACGCCGCTAGGAGCTCCGTTAATTGCTTCAGGAGGTACAGTGGTAAGTGGAACGGCAGCACCTAATTCTATTATAGAAGTTTTTACATTTGATAATACATGTGCCGGTTGTTCTCAGGGAAAAAATTTTATTGGTCAAGTCAGTGCAAATGGAGGAGGAGCCTGGTCTATTACAGTAACGGCTATTCCTGTTAATACCAATGTTTCTTTTACCGCTACAGAACCAGGTGCCGGCAGTACCAATACTTCTGAATTTTCAGTATGCAGTGTTGTGTTACCAGTAGATCTTTTGTTGTTTGATGCTATGCCTGAAAACGGAATGGTTATGTTAAACTGGGTTACTACTAACGAAAAAAATAATTTATATTTTGAAATTGAACGTTCCTCTGATGGAATAATATTTTCTTCCATTGGAAAAGTAAACGGCAACGGAACATCCACTGATATATTTAATTATACTTATTATGACAAAAATTCATTGGAAGGAGTGGTCTACTACAAACTAAAACAAGTTGATATAAATGGAAAATCTGTTGATTCAAAAATTGTAACTGTAAATTTAAATAATCAAACGTTTATTAAAATTGCTCCCAATCCTTTTTCGGAAGAGGTTGTTATTAATACATTTGAAAATAAAATAGTAGCTGTAAAAGTGTTTGATATGACTGGGAAAATGGTGCTTTATAGAGAGGCTATAGATACGGGTCTTGTACCGTTAGGACAGAATCTTCAACCAGGAACTTATGTCTTTGAAATAAATATTGGAACAAGCTTTTACAGGTATAAGATAATTAAATTACTCAACTAGAATGCTATATGGTTTTCCCGGTAATTAAACAGGTAAAATAAATTATATACTTAACAAATGTGATTATGAAAAAAAATCTATTTACGATTTGCCTCTGCCTGGTACTTATACTACCATTGTATGCCCAAACGTCGTTTAAGACGTTGAATTACCTTTATAGTATTTCTGGTTCCAAAACTGTTGCAGGTCAACATAATGATCAGAAAGATGGAACTAATGCTGCTACTTATACAAACCGTGTATTTGCCATTACTGGAAAATATCCTGCATTGTATAGTGGTGATTTCCTTTTTTATGGCGATGATCAACAACGTTGGGACATTACTTATGAAGCAGAGCGTCAATGGAACGCTGGCGCCATGGTTAATTTTATGTGGCATGTTTGTCCTCCTACTCAAGGAAGTAGTTGTGGTTGGGACGGTGGAGTAAAAAGTTCCTTGACCCAATCCCAATGGACAAGTCTGCTTACGAATGGAAGTGCTTTGAACACCACCTGGAAAACGCGAATGGATTATATTGCAATTTATTTGCAATACCTGGAAGATAAAGGTGTAGAAGTAATGTTCCGTCCTTTTCATGAAGAAAATCAAACCGTATTTTGGTGGAATTCTTTAGGTGGAGGAAACACAAAAGCGCTTTATCAATTAACCCATGATTATTTAAAAAACACCAAAGGACTTTCTAATATTATCTGGGTTTGGGACGTACAAGATTTTAGTACCAATTTTGGTGACTATAATCCAGGCGCAAATTATTTTGATGTGGCAGCCATAGATTATTATGGTGATGGAAATACAAACTCGAGTTATTATAATGCTTTGCTTGCTCAAGTAGGGAATAAACCAATTGCAATTGGTGAATGTTTTAATTTGCCTCCTGCGGCTACACTGCAAGCACAACCTCGTATGACCTTTTTTATGTCATGGGCTTATGGCCTGGAAAAAGACGATAATGGAAATCCAACCAATTCAATTTCATTCATACAGGACGTGTACAATAATCCACGAGTAATCACCCGTGATGAGATGCCGGGCTGGAACACCACAGTTCCCGCCAATTTAGCAACAGGAAAAGCGGTAACGGTATCTTCTGTTGAAGACGCTACAACTCCTTCTTCCAATGCCGTAGACGGAAGTTATACGACAAGATGGTCTACGCTTTATTCCGACCCTCAATGGTTGTCGGTAGATCTTGGATCAAAATATTCG
>JANYCO010000149.1 GCA_025360235.1 Cytophagales bacterium | reverse complement strand
GAGAATTTCGGTGAGAAACATCCTGAAATTGCGGGGATATACAATCAGATCGGAACTATTTATGCTTCTCAAAATAAATATAAATTAGCATTAGAGAATTATCAGAAAGCGCTTTGTGCTAATGTGTCTGATTTTAATAATACAAGTGTAAAACAAAATCCTGTCATTGGAAATTATTACAACGCTAACATTCTCCTGTATTCACTTCTGTTAAAAGCGCGAACGCTGGAAGGGCAGTATTCGTCAAAAACATTAAAACCTGCAGACTTAAGGTTGGCAATTAATACTTTTTATTCTTGCGACACTCTAATTGAAAAAATAAGGAAAGTTCAAACAAATAAAAATGATAAAATCGAATTGGGTAAACTTGCCGCCAGTGTTTATGAAGATGCCATTAGAGTTTGCATGAGCCTTCGGGATGGTTCTGCTAATAAGAAGGTGTACAATGAAAAGGCATTTTACTTTGCGGAGAAAAGTAAAACAGCCGTTTTACTTGAAGCCATCTCTGATTCAAAAGCAAAGCACTTTGCGAATATTCCTGATTCTCTTCTTGAAAAAGAAAAGTTTATAAAAGCGGAAATTTCCTTTTACGAACAAAAATTGGCAGAAAAGGCGGATGTAAATAGTGAAAAAATTTTCAGAGATAAATTATTTTCATTGAACCGTCAATATGAGAATTTTGTAGCTTCTATGGAAAAGCAATTTCCGGAGTATTATAATCTTAAGTATAATGTTAAAGTAACCACAGTAAAATCTATTCAGAATGTATTGGGGAAAGAATCTGCATTGGTAAGTTATTTTATTGCAGACGAAAGTAAACGTGTATACATATTTTATATTTCAGCGAAAAAATTTGAAGTATATGATGTACCAGAAAATGATGAATTGAATAAATTAATTATTGGTTATAAGAATGCAATTCGTTTTGACGCTCAGGAAATATTTGCAGCCGTATCTTATAAATTATTTAAGCAGCTGGTTCCTTTCCCAATCAATCCTTCTTTGAAGAAACTAATAATAGTTCCTGACGGAAAGCTAGGAACTGTGCCATTTGAATCATTTCTTACAAAAAGGGTGAATTGGGAAAAAGACAAACTTTCTTCCTATCCCTTTCTGATAAAAAAATGCGCTGTTTCCTATTCCTATTCGGCAAATTTGTATGAGCAAGCCAAACTTAAACCATTAAGAAATGAAGGCGCAATATTTTTATGTGCTCCGATAGATTTCCCCGGGAATAAATTAGTAAGTCTTCCTTCAACAAAGGAGGAAGTTTTTAATATAAATGATCTTTTCAAGACGAAAAATATTCAGAGTAAATATTATACCGGCAAATATGTACAAGAGAGTCTTATTAAGTCTGGCGAATTGGAGAAGTATAAATATTTGCATTTTGCCACGCATGGAATTGTTGATGAGAATAAACCGGAATTATCGGAAATATATTTATCGGCAGATACAACTAAAAAAGAAGATGGAAATTTGTATTCAGGAGAAATTTATAATTTAAAAATTAATGCCGATCTTGTCACATTGTCGGCATGTCAGACAGGTTTAGGGAAAGTCCAGAAGGGAGAAGGTATTATCGGCCTTACAAGAGCATTGTTGTTTGCAGGAGCTCAAAATCTTGTTGTATCTTTATGGAGTGTAGCCGATAAGTCTACCTCTCTTTTGATGGTTGATTTTTATAGTCAAGTATTAAAAGAAAGTCAGGCAAATGAAGATTACAGTTATGCTCTAAGAAAAGCAAAATTAAAAATGATTGAACAAGGACAGTTTAATAAACCATTTTACTGGGCGCCTTTTATTTTGGTTGGTAAGTAATTATATAGTTCTATTGCATTGATTGGATATGGGTAAAAAAATGGTTTTTTCATTGGTTTTTTTTCTTGGAATATTTTTTTCTTCCATGGCACAGAAATATACGCTTAGCGGTTCCATTAAAGATTCTTCCAACGGCGAAGTGTTGATTGGCGCTTCTGTTTATATCAAAGAAATAAAACTAGGAGTCGCCACCAATGATTATGGCTTCTTTTCCATTAATCTACCCAAAGGAACCTATACTGTTGTGGTGTCCTCTTTGGGCTATAATAATTTTGAACAAGTGGTGGAGTTGAATGCTGATTTTAGACTAGTAGTCAATTTGTCCGAAGCGATAATTTCATTTAAAGAAATTGTAGTCAACGGCGAAAGAACGGATAAAAATGTTGACGATACAAAAATGAGTAACATTCAAATGGATATTAAACAGATAAAGAAACTTCCGGCATTATTTGGGGAAGTAGATATTATTAAGAATATACAAATGTTACCAGGGATCAGTGTTGCCGGAGAAGGGAATACAGGACTTTATGTTAGAGGAGGAGGTGCAGATCAGAATTTAATTTTAATTGATGAGGCACCTGTATATAATCCTTCGCATTTATTCGGGATGTTCTCAGTGTTTAATTCTGATGCCTTAAAATCAGCTGAAATTTATAAAGGAGGAATTCCTGCTCAATATGGAGGGCGTCTTTCGTCTTTGTTGGATATACGTACGAAAGATGGGAATGATAAGAAGTTTAAAGCTTCAGGAGGAATTGGGCTTATCGCTAGTCGTCTTACTTTGCAGGGGCCTCTTAAAAAAGACAAATGTTCTTTTATCGTTTCAGCAAGACGAACGTATGCAGATTTAATTTTGAAAGCAGCGGAAGCGGCGAAAGTGGTGAATAACCCTAATATAAAAGGTGCTCAGCTTTATTTTTATGATCTTAATGCTAAAATTAATTATAAACTAAACAAGAACAACCAACTTTTTTTAGCTGGTTATTTTGGTAAAGATATATTAGGTGCTGCAGGGTTTGGTCTCAACTGGAGTAACGCTACCAGCACACTTCGATGGAATCATATCTTTGGAAGTAGGCTTTTTTTAAATACAACAGTGTTTTATTCTAATTATAATTATCAAATTGGTAGTACATCAGGCAGTGATGGATTTAAGTGGAAATCAAATTTAAAAGAGGTTGCTTTTAAACAAGATTACTCTTATTTCTTAAATCCTAAAAATGAAATTTCTTTTGGGGTAGGGGTAAGTTATAAAACCTATCAACCAGGTAAATTTATTCCTGATAAAAGTAATACCACGTTCAAAGAGTTTAGTTTAGCTCCATACCACTCTATGGAAGAAGCAATTTATCTAAGCAATAAACAAAAATTAAATAGTAGAATTTCTGTTGAATATGGATTGCGTTATACCTTGTTTCAGAATATTGGACGTGATACAGTGGTGCAGTATGGAGGAGCCATTAATAACGATAGTATAACAGGGTCAAAGGCGTACAAACCATTTCAGCTGATCAAAAATTTTAATGGGCTAGAACCTAGGATTTCATCACGTTACAGGATCAATGAGAAAAGTTCGGTGAAAGCTTCTTATAACAGAACTTTTCAGTTTATGCATTTGCTTTCTAACTCAGCTTCTCCTCTTCCAACTAGTCAATGGATTCCAAGTACTCCCTATATTAAACCACAAAAAGCAGATCAGGCAGCTCTTGGTTATTTCAGAAATTTTAAAGAAAATGAATACGAAGCATCAGCGGAAGTTTATTATAAATATTTTTATAACGCACTCGATTTTAAAGATAATGCGAACATAATAGCAAATAGAAATATTGAAACAGAAATTCTACGGGGCAAAGGTTGGGCCTACGGACTGGAATTATTTCTAAGGAAAAATACCGGAAAGCTAACAGGATGGATAAGTTATACATGGTCAAAAACAAAACTTCAGATTCCTGGAATTAATAGTGGTAAAGCTTATTACGCTAGTTATGACAGAAGAAATAATTTTAATATTGTAATGTCCTACGATGTAAGTAAACGATGGAATATATCGGCCAATTGGGTGTACGGTTCCGGCAGACCACTTACTATTCCAGTTCAGCTTTATCAGTTTGCTCAGTCAAATGTTGGTTATGTGTCTGGACGGAATAATTACAGAATTCCGGCATACCATCGTATGGACATATCCGCCACTATTTCTGCAAAGAAAAAAGAAGGCAGAAAAAATTTCGGGAGTTGGAATTTTTCTATTTATAATGTGTACGCCCGTAAAAATGCTTTCACAGTATTTGTTAGAGATAAAAATTTTGGAACAACAGATCATCCTATATATAAAGATCAGAAGGAATTGGTTAAGCTTTATTTGTTTACCATTATTCCATCTGTAACGTACAATTTTAATTTCTGATTTTATGAAAAGAAGCGCTAAAATATTTCTTGGAATTCTATTTTCTGTGTTTGTGATTTCGTGTACACAGGTAATGAAGGTTGACTTACCAGTATCAAATGATAAGGTTGTAATAGAAGGATATGTGACCACTCAAACAAAACCATTTGGAGTAAAGGTTACAAAAACCGTTGCGCTGGGAAATACAACGGGTTATCCTACCATCAATAATGCACTTGTAATTATCGCTGATAATGTTGGGAATAGGGATACCTTAGGTCTTGTTACTTCAGGGGTTTATTTGACCTCTTCTCCGAAAACTGGTGTAGTGGGTAGAACATATTATCTTACTGTAAAGATTGATGGTGTAACCTATTCAGCACAAGATCAGATTCATTATTTAGCTCCTGTCGATTCCTTTTATGCGGTATATCTGACTGCTGGTTCAGGATTTGGGATAACCAAAAATGGTTATTATACATTTTATAATTCGACTGATCCTCCCAATCAAAAAAACTATTATATGTACAAAGTTTATAGAAATGACATATCCGTTTTAGGCCCGAGTGCAATAGGGGTTTTTGATGATCGATTTCTTTCCCCTGTTATTATTGGAGCACGTCTTCCTGGTAAGTACAGTTCAGGAGATAGATCGAAGTTGGAATTATATTCATTAAGTGAAAGTGGGTATAATTTTTATAATGGTCTTGCCACGCAATTGCAGAATGATGGAGGGTTCTTTAGTACTCCTCCGGCAAATGCGCCTTCAAATATTTCCAATGGAGCCATAGGTTACTTTCAGGCTTCTGATGTTCACGTTGATTCCTTACTCATTCCTTAGATAAAATAATTGGATGGTAAAAATTACAAATAAGAAGATCTCTTTTAAGATAAGTAAATCACTTAGAAAGTATTTGATTGACTATGGCAGGGAGCAAAAAATGCCTTTGGCCTATTTGGATTTAGGGAGATTTAATAACTCTATTCCTTTATACGATAAAAAAAATAAAGATACTTTATGGGCAACGGTATTTTATCCTCAAGATGATATGTTGCACATCTATGAGGCATTAAAAAAGACCTACGCCATTCTAAAAGCAAATGGTGATCTTTCAGTAATGAAACACCTCTTCATTGATCGAATCGATTTGTGCGTGTATGGTAATAGTAAACCCTACAGGGTGAGAATTGTAAATAAAGTAAACGACAACTTTGATTATTTTTATATTAAAAATGCAGATGCTTCCCGTATATATGGATTAGAGCTGGAGCACCTTCTTTCTCCAAACAGTATGAATTTCTATACAGATGGCGATACGTTGATCGAGGAACATATTGTGGGGATCCCTGGAGATATGTTTATTGAGCAATATCTTGGTGACAAAAATTTGAATAAAATAAGACTTGCCAAAGAGTTTGTAAAGTTTAACGAACGTTGTTTTGTAAGGTTGCTTGGCGATATGCATTCCAGTAATTATGTGGTGGCGATTACCCCGGACTTTGAAGAAGTAGAATACCGGATAAGAGCGATTGATTTTGATCAACAATCCTATGAAGGAAAAAAACTTGTCTATATGCCACAATATTTTGTTCAAAATAATCCTATAATAAAAATTGGAATAGATACCCTTACTCCTGAAACGGTAAAGCAATACCAAAAGGAAGAGCGCTCCATGATCGCATCCAGGCTTAGATCATCACGTTATCGTATAAAGGAGTTAGGAGATGCTGTAAGAAGAGATGAAATCTCAACTCCTAAAAATATTGATCAGTTAAAGCATGAGCTTTCTGATCATTATAGTCATAAAGAATTTTTGAGATGTACCAATATGGGGGCGATTGTTAGGACCAGTCTCCGTGTTTTATTGAAGGATCGATAGAAATTTTGAAATTTTGGAGAAATAAGTTAACTTTCCGAAACCAATAGAAAGTACTATGTGGAATCGTATCCCAAAATTCTTTAGAAGTTTTTATTTTCTAACAATTTTCTTCCTCCTGATTTGGATGCTTTTTTTTGACCCCAATGATTTTATAAGCCAATATAAGTTGCTTGAGATTCTCAAGGAAAGAGAGGGTGAAAAGGCCTATTATACAGAAGGGATCATCAAGGAAGAAAAGGAAAAGGAAGCTCTTTTAAACGATAACAGGAGACTTGAACAATTTGCGCGTGAAAAATATCTGATGAAAAAGCCGACAGAAGATGTTTATGTAATTGTTGAAAAAAAGAAATAGAACAGTATTATTTATCCGTTTCTTCTTCTGGTGTTGTTATCGTTTCCTCTTCTGTCCCTAATGGATCTGGCTCTTCAATAAATGTAGTATCTCGAATTCTTTCTTTTCTATAAGGGCAATTAATATTGATGGATAATTTCTGAGGTCTTTTGAAATATCCTTTTGAAATCCCCAAGGAGGTATCAGCATAAACTTTTTCCATATAGATTCCAAAAATCGGCAAAGCTACTCTTGCCCCTTCCCCTAATTGTGATGTGCGGAAATGGACACTTCGGTCTTCTGCGCCAACCCATACACCGGCTACATGTTCTTTTGTTACTCCCATGAACCATCCGTCTGAATGGTTAGAGGTAGTACCGGTTTTTCCCCCCACTTCATTTCCGTTAAAGATGTCGTACTGAAAAAGAGCCTGAGAAGTACCACCTCTTTCTTCCGTACCACCTTTGAGCATGTGTACCATTACATAAGCCAACTCTTCACTGAGTGCATCTTTTGTTTTAGGAAGAAATTCATGGAGTACGTTTCCGTTTCTGTCTTCAATACGGGAAACAAAATAAGGTTCGATCCATACACCACTATTTACAAAAGCAGCATAAGCCCCTGTCATTTCATAGATGGATACGTCACTGGAACCAAGAGCGAGTGAAGGGACAGGTTTTAAATAACTTGTTATGCCCAGCCTTCTTGCATATTTTATTACTTCCTCAGGACCTACAAGTTTCATGAGATGAGCGGTAACAGAATTTATTGAGCGTCCCATAGCACGGCGCAGAGTGAGAGAGTCTCCGGTAAAAACCCAGTCTGCATTTTTTGGAGACCATACAATGTCTTTTCCATTTTCTTTGTAGCGAAAGGTAATTGGAAGATCT
>JANYCO010000145.1 GCA_025360235.1 Cytophagales bacterium | reverse complement strand
ATATATGCTTACCAATGAAACGGGTTACATGGATGCAGCAATTGCTTCTCTGGATTACCTTCTTGGTAGAAATGGAACAGGATATTGTTATTTTACAGGATATGGAGAAAAATCTACACATAATCCTCACCACAGACCAAGTGAGGCAGATGGTGTAGACGATCCGATACCTGTAAAATAACAATATCCTGTTCCATTTCTACCAAGAAGGTAATCCAGAGAAGCAATTGCTGCATCCATGTAACCCGTTTCATTGGTAAGCATATATGCCTGCATCAATAACATACCTTCATTGGCACAAAAAGAATTACTTCCCCAGCCAAAATCTCCGCTTGACATACCCATCGGAATTCCAAATTTAGAAACATTGTTGGCGTATTGTTTGTATTCGTTTGCCATTGAGATTACTTTTTCTTTCGCAAGCGTAAGCATTTCTCTTTGTTCAGGGAAATCACTTCCTTGTTGTCTGGCAATAGTGTATAATCCTAATGTATTTACATTTGCCCAACCAGGCAATCCAAAACCATTACGAAGACTAATTTCAATATTAGCATCTTCATAATATCCAGTCTTTCCTGTTGCTACCCAAAGTTCGATAGCAGCCCATTGAAACTCGTCTGTAACATTGCCATCATCATAAGCTCCGGTTTGAATATCCGGATTAAACTTAGAATTCATCATTGGTTGATTGTAAAGTTTGGATGGATTTTTCTTAGCCCATGCATACGCTTTTATTGCACCTTTCAAACAAGAATCTGCAAATGCTTTATTATATTTTTTGTACACTCTGCTTGCTTGCGCCATTACTGCCGCAAAATCAAGTGAAGCAGCCGTACTCTTCATCACCACCCATCTTTTGTTGGTAGCTGCATCAGGCATTACACTTCCGTCAAAATTAGCATTAGTCAATTTATGGTAAACCCCACCATCTTCATCCTGCATGGTGATCATCCATTTCAGATTCCAAAGTACTTCATCAAGAATATCTGGGATATTATTTCCACTTTCAGGGATATTCAATTTCAGTGTATCAAAATATTTTGGATAATTCTCATAAAGATTCATCAAAGTATAAGTACTGATCCCTGAATTGACAATGTATTTATTATAGTCACCAGCATCGTACCATCCTTTTGAGCTTGAAATCACGGCTCCTTCAGGTCTCTTGTCTGTGGCTGCGGAAGCGTGTACATAAACCTCATTGTCCGGATGACCTGCTTTTCTGGCAAATTTTGCTCCGGCATATTTTTCTTCCAATGCTATTGAAGCGCGTTGGTAATAATAAAATCTAAGGGACCCTTTTGCTGGTTCATAGTGAACGCTGTGTTTTATTTCAAAAGGATAAGAACTCCCAATACCTTGAACATGTAAAATATAAGAACCTGGTTTTGTAAATTTAGAGAAATCTGCTTTGCTTACATTTTCTGCTGAATATTCCCAAGTCCCCATTTTTTTAAGTGTACCAGAAAACACGGTATCTTTTCCTCCTACTGGAATTATAGAAAATTTTTCTGATTTGGGATCAACAACAATGGCTACCTTGGGCCCTTGTACATAAAATCCAATATGATTTATTCTAATATTGTCTGTTGCTTCCTGTGCTTTAACGGTAAAAGAAAACAATGCTATAAAAGCTACTAACAGAGAAAATCTTTTTTTGTCCATAAATGAGATTTATTTTTATTTACTGCCAAGTTTTAAGTCAGTAAGATATTACTACAACGTTTTATTATATTAATCCGACAAGACCCAAAGTTCACTAATCCCCTGCCGCTTTTAATTCATTCATTTTCTTTTCGGTGATGATTTCTATTTCATCTATATATAATTTTCCGGTATATGGTGAAGGGACTCCACCTGTATTAATGAACATCAGCACGTCCTGAATAGAGGTTGGATCTACAACTTGTGCATCCGGCCAGCTCTGCGTCCACCTGCCACTGAAATCATAATAATAATTTTTATAACCTTCCGTTACTTCAATTTTTACTATTACAGGTTTTTCATTATTCACTAATCCCTTTTTATCTTTCAAATTAATTCGAAGTTCCGGAGCGGCTCCTTCTGCTTTAGCTCTTACACGGAAGATATGATAGTCGCCAGACATGTTTGCTGGATTAATTGCTTTTCCAAATGTTTCATACCCTGGACCTGCTTCTGTACAAGTAATATTCAATGCTTCATTTTTTCTTTCCAATGCTATTTTATCAGAACTTGACCACCAGCTGTAAATTTCTTCTGAGAAATCATCCACAAAGCCGCCCGCAGTAACTTCAACTTTCGGCATATCCGACTCTTTCATTGCTACGATACCATCTACATACAATGTACCTGTCCATTCCGCTCCACCCGGATTTATAAAAAACATGATTGCTCCAATCATTGTCTCATCCACTTTCTGATTATTAGGATAAGACTGTTTCCACTTTTCATTATAGTTGAAATAATAATCGGTGTACTCTTTGGAAACTCTAACTTTCGCTTTTGGAC
The DNA here is from genome assembly GCA_025360235.1 of Cytophagales bacterium. GTDB lineage: Bacteria > Bacteroidota > Bacteroidia > Cytophagales > Cytophagaceae > JANYCO01. The sequence goes on along the minus strand of JANYCO010000145.1, from coordinate 487 downwards.
GATCGGCATTGGTATCAAAATTATTTACATCTTTAAGCGAGATACCTACTAATGGAGGGTTTGCTCCTTCAGCTCTCATACGCACTCTCAGTACAGGAGCTTCTTTCAAATCCAACAAATTAAACTCTCTTCCAAAGGGAGTATATTTTGGACCAATATTTTTTGCATCAACTTTTAAAGTATCACCTTTTCTTCCGATAGTTAAGCCATCGCCTGTCCACCAACTGTATATTTCGCCGTCAAATCCTTCGATCACACCTTTGTTTACCATCAACACAGGGGTTCCTTTATCCGGTTCTTCTTCTACCGCTAACTGGTGACTATCGTCCAACATTGGCTGCTCTGTTGTACAAGCGAAGAGCACCATTATGGAGAAGATGATCGATATTTTAGAAAACTGCTTCATGCGTTTGTTGATTTTTAAAATATTATTTACTTGGGTCAAAAGGGGCACCGTAAGAAATTACCGGATAGTCCAGAAGTACTT
>JANYCO010000143.1 GCA_025360235.1 Cytophagales bacterium | reverse complement strand
AGCTTTGGAGTTTCTATACAGAGAAAATTTTCATGCCATTGCCTATTTTATATACAATAACAACGGCACAGAACAAGACGCTAAAGATATTTGTCAGGAATCGGTTATTGTATTGTATGAAAAGGTCAAGGGAAACGCCCTTGAATTGAATTGTTCGGTAAAGACTTATTTGTATTCTGTTTGTAGAAGGCTTTGGTTAAAAAAGCTTCATTATAAATCAAAATTCGTTGGTAAGATAGACGAGTTTGATGATGTTTTTACAGCCGAAGAACAATCCGATGCAGAGGAGAAGGAAAAAGACTTCGGGCGGATGGAAGAGTCAATGAGTGGGCTCGGTGAGCCTTGCCGAACGATATTAGAAGATTATTATGTAAACAAGCTGAGCATGACAGAAATCTGCGAGAAATTTGGGTATACCAATGCAGACAATGCAAAAAATCAAAAATATAAATGCCTGATGAGGTTGAAAAAAATATTCTTTTCAACGTATGTAGGGGTAAGATGAAAATGGAAATTAAAAAAGAAATACTGGAACAAATTGAAAGTTATTTTTCAGGAGAGATGAATGCCTCTGAGAAAGTAATTTTTGAAACTAGATTGTCTAACGATAAAGAGTTGGCAGAAGAATTAACCTCACATCAGAAATTGATGAAGGCCTTTGGCTTATATGCAGACCGCAAAAATATTAAGAAAAGATTAGACGTAGCTCATTTAGAAATGCAGTCTGAAGTAGATGCAACTGCTCTTGGTTCCACAAAAATAAGAAGTATTTTCTCTGGTCGTAGAGGGTGGGCAGCAGCAGCTTCTGTGGCTTTGCTTGTAAGTGTAGGAACCTATTTTCTTATGAATGTAGTAGGTCCATTTAACAACAAAGACAAATCTTATTATCAGGAATTAAGACGTGATATCGAAAGTGTTAAAAGTTCTCAGACTAAAATCATTAAAGAACTTAAAGACGACAAATCTAATGTGCCTGTAAAGCAGGCTTCTTTTGGTGGTACTGCGATCGCAATTAGTGCGGATGGGTATATTCTTACCAGCTACCATGTGGTGAAAGATGTACAATCGGTATACATAGAAAATAAAAAATTCAGTCGTCTGAAATTGAAAAAAGTATACACAGATGTTTTTCTTGATCTTGTAATCATGAAGGTGGACGATGATAGTTTCAAAACATTTGGTCAGCTGCCTTATACGTTCCGCAAATCGAATCTGGATTTAGGAGAAAAAGTATTCACTTTGGGTTATCCAAAACAAGATGTTGTTTTTGGAGAAGGCTACATCAGCTCTGTAAACGGTTATGACGGCGATACTGCCTCTTACCAGATTGCAGTTCCTGTAAATCCAGGACAAAGTGGAGGTCCGTTATTCGATGAACAAGGAAATCTTGTAGGTATCGTAAGCGGGAAACACACGCAGAACGAAGGCTCAGCCTTTGCAGTGAAAGCTAACTATCTTAAGAAAACAATTCTTTCTGATGATAGCCTGAATACAAATATCAAACTTCCAAAATACAACTACCTCAAAAATCAAGGCAAGATCCAAATGATCAAAAAGATGCAGGATTATGTATTTGAGGTGAAAGGATACAATTAATAATAGCACACAGTACGAATATTGTAATTGTTGTCCGTATTTTATTTTTTGTAGCCTCGGCTAAAAGCCTTATGGTTTCGTTAGAATAATTAATTGTTATTCACGGCTTTTGGAATAAACAGCATTTATGAATATTTTCCGTATTTCCTTACTTATTAGTTGGTTAATTTTTTCGTTTGCAAAAATCTCAACAGGACAGCTAAACAAAGTTTTAATGGACGACTCATCTTACTACGTTGGTGAAACTAACTTGATTCAGGCGAAGAATGGTTTTGGGTGAATAAATCAAGCCGTTTTCCCAAAGATGTATTTCCTGAGCAATTGAATTATTGAGAATATAAAAGAGTATTATAAAAAGAATGAACCCTTTTGGTAGTAGTAATTTTTGCATAATAATCTTTAAGTATCCAGCTGAATTAAATCTAAAATTATGCTTTTTAATTTTGCAAAAAATAGTAACCATTATGCAAGCAACCCTTTTATCTCTTCTTCCGAAAAATTAAAAATAGAAGCTATTTCGGAGGTGCTCATGCCTTTGTTTTTCAAGTTGATAATGGCGATTTTCTGCCCTTGTTTGGCTATGGCTATAACTTCTTTTTCCCTGATTTTGGCTTTCTCTTTCAACTTCTTTTCTTCCAAAAACTTAATTTCCATAATTTTGATATCCTCTTTCAACTGAAGATATTTACCATAATTCTGCCGCACCTCTTGGTTCAGCATTTCCTCGTACACTAAATCTCTTACTACTTCGGGTTGCTTCATAACTCTATGTAATCGATCAAGAAATCCTTTACAGGCTTCAGGATATTCTTTTTCATCTATCTCCAAGTATATCCCTGCCTTTGAATCAAATATACTCAATATTTTCTCTATCTCAAAGCGTCTCCGTTTCTTAAGGGCGGGCAACTGCACTAAAATCATATCGTGCGAAAGCGTTTCGATAAATGGAATTTTATCAGAAAGAATTTCTTTGGTACAAATATCCAGGTAATTTCTTTCCACTTTTATTAAAGGGATATCAGGATAGAAGGGAAGGTTGAACCCTAAAAAATAAATAGCAATTATCGGGACAGGAATCCTCTCTTCATTTTCGATATAAGAATTCTCTTTATTGATGTATTGTGAACCAAGGTAATTTCTGAAACGAAATAGGTCTGCAGCATTTTTTAATTTCTGCAGTTCTATGAGTACTACCTTTCTGTTTCCTTTTTCATCCCTTATGGTAGCCTTGAAATCCAGTCGAATTATAGAGATTGGTTTTTCTTCCTCTTCAGGATTGACAATCTTTAGCGGAACCTCCTGAGGCTGAATTTCCAATTCAAGAATGGTAACATCGAGCAGCAGTCCAATAAATTGTTTGGCAAGGGCATTGTCGTCAAGAAAGTACTTAAAGACAGTATCATAAACAGGGTTTGCAATAAGCATAAAAATTTCTTTAAAAATGGTTGTTAAAAAATCTATAAACAAGACTGGGAAAATCGGAAAGCGTTACAGCTAATTGTTAAAAATAAAAAGGATAAAGTATTCTTGCTTCTGCTCACACTCTTACTTTTTTAATTTTACATTCCTTTTTTATTAACTTTGTTCCCAAACAAAAATCACTACCGTGTTCGCAGATATTTTATCCTCAATCCCTTTCACCATCATCGCAGCATTATTTTTCGCAGTGATGCTGTTTCTTAAAGTTAAAATCCATAAGCCATTTGTTCAGAGCAAAATTGCCAAAAGAATTGTTTTGGGTTGTAGCGTTGTATTTCTTTTTGGAGGATTGATTTCTATTGTTGTTTTTTTAATTCGGGGAAGTGAATGGTATAAAGTAGACCTGTCTATTGCTTTTTTAATTCTGGGCATTGCCCTGAGTGGATTAATTTCTGAAACTTCAAAGGATCCGAAAGACAGTGTGCTATAGACACGTCAAATACTTTAATTATTTTTGGAAGGATATAATTCCAGAAAGAGCCATTTTTTTCACTGGTAACAAGTCGTTACAACCCATTTTTTAACCAAAAAATCAGAAAATCCGTAAGAATCTACTATCCAGTAAGGTAATCCCTCAAAATCGCGTATAAATATCGTTAAGTTGCTGGTAATGTATATTTTATAAAAAATAAATGGGTTACATTTATTGTATCAGACCAATATATAATATAAGTTTATAGTCCGGTTTTATCCTATTTCAATAAATAAACAACAAATAAAGTAGAATTATGAATATCATTACAAAAAGCAGTTTTCTAAGTCTGTTAATGGCGATAATGCTCTTCTCAGGAATATTAAAAGCCCAAATAAACACTCCTACTGGGGCTACAAACCCATTTGCCTCCAATTTGAGTTATGGCAATGGGATAATGCCTGCCAATTTACCTACAGGTGGTGCTTATGGCAAATCCCAGGATGCGGCAGATGCCTATAACGAATGGAAGGGCTTTTATGTAGATCAGACTTGTGCCGGAGGTACTCAGGCGAGGGTTAAGTTTGATGATGTAAATACCACCGTTTCGGAAGGTATTGCTTATGGTATGTTACTTTCTGCTTATGCTGCCGATAAACCGCTTTTTGATAAATTCTGGGCTTACTACAAAGCCAACATGGATGGCAATAGCATTATGAACTGGAAAGTAAACGGCTGCAGTGGAACATTAGGTTCTGGTGGTGCTACCGATGCTGAAATGGATGCTGCTATGGCGCTTATCATTGCGTCAAAGCAATGGCCTGCTGCTACTGTACCTTATACTTATTCAACTGAAGCAAGTAATTTGATTACAAAAATTAAAACGTTCGAAGTCGACAATGGTTCCTTTCAGGCAATCAATGGGGACGGCTGGGGTTTTGGAAGTTCTTGTCGCAACCCAAGTTATCAGGCACCTGCTTATTACAAAGCCTTTGCTACTCAAAATCCAGGAGAATCTACCTTTTGGAATAGTGCTATTACGGTTGGAGCTTATCCTTTGTTAAATAATAATGCACATCCTACTACGGGATTGGTTTCTGACTGGTCCGATAATAATGGAAATAAGAATACCTGTAACGGAGGCTTCTCTGGTTTCGGTTACGATGCTTGTCGTAACCCATGGAGAATGGCAGTGGACGTATTATGGTGGAACAATGCGAGTGGACAATCTATCTGTAATAAAATTGCTACTTATGTAAATGGTCAAGGAGCTACAAATGTAAAAGGCCCAAGAAATTCTGATGGTACAGGTGGAGGAAATCACAATGCTGTTTTTACTGCAATGTATGCTGCAGCTATCATGGGAACTTCCGCTGCAAATCAAACATTGATGAACAGCATGTACACTGAAACAAAAAATACTAAAGATGCAATACAGTCAGGATATCCATCAGGTTATTTTGGTAATACGCTACGTTGTATTTCTTTGTTTGCAATGACGGGTAACTTCTGGAAACCAGGTACACAAGCAAATCAGGAAATTAATGTGAATGTAACGGGTACCGATGTCTTAACTTCTACTACCTATGATTTTCAAAACGTTCAAAATGCATCTAACAAGTCAGTAACATTTACCATCGAAAATAAAGGTTCTTTACCACTTACTATCGGTGCTACAGTGGCAGTAACTGGTGCGGCTTATTCTGTAACTACCCAACCAGGAACTACTACTTTAAATGGAGGTGCTACTACTACATTTGTAGTGAAGTTTACGCCTGGAAGTAATGGCGTGAAGACTGGAACGATTACTATCACCAATAATGATTCGGATGAAAATCCTTATGTAATAAACCTTACGGGTACAGGTACTCCATCTGCTACCAATTCGAATATTTCTGTAACACAAAGTGGAAGTAACATTACCAATAATAGCACTTTTAATTTGGGCAATGTGACCTACAATTCCACAAGTACTACCAACACCTATTTTACTTTTACCATTAACAATACAGGAGATTCTCCATTGAATATAACCTCAACACCTACAGTAACAGGTTCTGGCTATACACTTGACCTTGCTCCGGTTTCTCCGGTGGCAATTACAAACGGTACAACTACATTCAGAATTAAATTTAGTCCGGCAAGTACCGGAACGAAAACCGGATCTATTTCCATCCCAAATGATGACCCACTTAAAAATCCTTTTATCATTAATCTTACAGCGAACGCAGTGACCTGTGCAAGTTCGATTACAAGTTCTAATATGATTGAAGACTATGAGTCCAATAATAATTTGACACCAAACTATGTAAATGCTGCATTTACCACAATTGTTAATCCATTGGTTGGTGGAAACGACCCGAGTTATATAGTAGAAAAATACATTCACCCGACATCAAGTTCTTATGATGGTATTCAATATAAATTGGGATGTGGTGGAGGAACATTGCCTACCACCAATATTTTAATAAGCATGTTGATCTATTCTCCTCAAACTGGAGTTCCGGTTACCATGAACTTGAAAGATCCATCAGGCCTTGTTAATCCTTACCCATCAATAAGCAGTGTTACTGTAAATACAACAAAAGCTAATCAATGGGAAAGACTTTACTTTAAGCATACCGCAGCGCTCTCAAATGGGAACGTTCAGTACGTTGAAATTTTTATTGATCCATCAAGCACAAAAGGTACTTCAGGAGCTGCTACTTATTATATCGATGAAATAAAATTTGACACAGATCCTTGTTTAACAGACTTGCCAACGTCTGAAATATTCAACGATTACGATAATCACAGAAACTTGAATTTGGCTTATAATCCAGTTGGTGCATTTAATGACGTTTACGTCAATCCGTTCCCAACAGGGATCAACACAAGTTTAACCGTTGCAAAATATGATCGTTTAACCACTACAACTTATGATGGTATAAGATACGTAGCCTGTGGGGCGAATCTTGATCTTACCAATAAAACTGTTGTGAGTTTTCAGATTTATTCTCCAATAGCAGGTGTTCCAATAATTTTCTCTATGAAAAATGCTGCGGGCACATCAGTACTTGATGTCAGTTCGAAAACAACTTTGGCTAACACTTGGCAAACAATATATTTTGATTTTGCAGCAATAAAAAATAATGCTACAGTTGCAAAATTTGACATCATGATTGATCCGCTTCATGCAAGTGGAGCGCAGACGTATTATATCGACAATATCAAATACGATATCAACCCTTGTTATACAGGAATCGCAGGAACAGGTGTGATGCAGGATTATGATGCAAATAGATTTTTAAATATGTCTAATACCAATGCGGCATTCAACGATCTTATTGCTAATCCTTCGGCAACGGGAATCAACACTTCTGCAACTGTTGCAAAATTAATCCGTCCGGGAACTGGAACATACAATTTAATAAGGTACCAACCTTGCGGTACGAGCTTCGATCTTTCTCCAGGAAGAACAGTGTATGCCATGGATGTATATTCTCCGGTTGCAAACCTACCAATCACAATGTTGATGAAACTTGCGGATGGAACTACTACACTTGTTGCAGACTCTGTTGTCTTGGCCGCAACCAATACATGGACTACCGTTACATTTGACTTTACTTCTGCTTTATCAAGCAATCTTGGCGCATACCTGGATATTTATCTTGACCCTAACATTACCAAAGGAGCTCAAATCTATTACATCGATAATATCCGTTTTGCACCGGCTGCTCCGGAAATAAATGTGAAACAAAATGTTACCAATATTCTTACAGGAGGAACTTTTGATATGGGAACAGTAGTGGTAGGCTCGTCGTCTTCTACCATTTCATTTACCGTACAAAATAACGGAACAGGAAACCTTACCCTTTCAGGAGCACCTAAAATTGCTATCTCTGGTGCCAACGCAGCAGATTTTGTAATTGATCAAACTACTGTTATCGGAACAGTTGGTCCGGTAAGTTCTACAACGTTTACTGTAACGTTTACCCCTTCTGCAGGAGGTGCTAAATCGGCAAGCATTTCGATTACAAATAATGATTCAAATGAAAATCCTTATACATTTAGTTTGACTGGAACAGCGACACTTCCTGCGGCTCCTGAAATAAACATAAAACAAGGGGTTACCAATTATCTTACAACAAGCACTTATACATTCGCTAACCAAAATGTGAGTACAACAAGTGCGGTGGTTACTTTTACCATTGAAAATCTTGGAACCGCAGCGTTAACTTTGTCTGGGGCACCTAAAGTAGCAATCAGTGGAACGAATGCTGCTAATTTCAATATCGTTCAACCTGCTACTGGTTCTGTAGCAATTGCAGGTACAACAACGTTCACTGTTTCGTTTTCGCCAACAGCAGTGGGAGCAAATACTGCTTTGCTTACCATTTCCAACAACGACAGTGACGAAGGTACCTATACCATCAATCTTTCAGGAACAGGGATAGCTCCGGAAATTAATATTAAACAAGCCGCAACAAATATTGCAAGTGGTGGTAATTATGATTTTGGTTCAGTAAATACTAGTGCTTCTTCAGGTGCAATCACCTTCACTATTGAAAATCTTGGCACAGCAGTGTTGAACTTGACGGGCGGAACAAAAGTGGCGATTTCCGGAACCAACGCTTCTGAATTTGCAGTGTTGCAGCCTGCCGGAGCTTCTATAGCAGCAGCAGGTAATGCAACTTTTACCGTAGCGTTTAACCCTCTTACTACAGGAGCAAAAACAGCAACACTAACGATTTCAAATAATGACTCCGATGAAGGAACATATACAATTGTTATTACTGGTACAGCTACACTACCTCCTGCACCGGAAATAAATGTAACGGATGGTTCTACCAATGTGTTGACAGGTACTACTTACGATCTTGGTTCTGCCGTGAATGGATCAGCTGGATCTACAGTTACATTTACTATTGAAAATCTTGGTACCGCCACGTTGAATCTTACAGGAGGAACGCTGGTTGCTAAATCAGGAACGAATGCTGCAGACTTTACAGTAACGCAACCATCATCTGCTTCTGTAGCTGCTTCGGGAAATGTAACGTTCACTGTTACGTTTAATCCTTCTGCCGTTGGTACTCGTACTGCAATTCTTACCATTGCGAACAACGATGCAAACGAAGGTTCGTATGTAATTAATCTTACTGCCGTTGGTACAGCAGCACCGGCGCCTGAAATTAATGTTTCCGAATCTGGTAGCAATGTATTGACAGGTACTACTTATAATATGGGTTCACTGGTAAATTTAACATCAGGTTCTCCTGTTACCTTCGCTATTGAAAATTTAGGGACCGCCACGCTGAATCTTACAGGTGGAACAATAGTAGCAATCAGTGGAGCAAATGCATCGGACTTTGCAGTAACACAACCAAGTTCTTCTACAGTAGCAGCAGCAAGCAATACTACATTCACTGTTACCTTTAATCCTTCTGCAGTAGGTACACGCAATGCAATGCTTACCATTACCAACAATGATGCAAACGAAGGCACTTATACAATAAATCTTCAGGGAACAAGTACCGCTTCTCCTACTCCTGAAATAAATGTTCAGGCTAGTTCGGTAAATTATCTTACAGGAAGTACCTATGCTATGGGTAGTGTTGCCTCTGGTTCGGCTGGAAGTCCGGTAGTATTTACAATTCAAAATACCGGAACTGCAACATTAAACATCAGTAGTGTTACTATATCCGGAGCAGGTAATGCACATTTCAGTCTTGATATCACCTCAATGACTTCTACTGTGGCTGCTGGGGGAACAACAACGGTATCGGTTACTTTTGCACCTACTTCTACCGGTGCAAAAACAGCTTCACTTGTTATCAATAACGACGATACCAACGAAGGAACCTACACCGTTAATCTTACCGGAACAGGCACAACCGCAACAGGTATCAACGAAGCATTGAATGCTTCTACGAAACTTTCTCCGAATCCATGTACTGAAAACATTACTCTTGATCTTGGAACAACAGTTTCAGGGAATGTTGAAGTAAAAGTAAAAAACATGTTGGGAGAGGAAGTACAGTCCTTTTCAGTAAATGGTGGTTCTGAAATTTCAATACAACTAAGCAATGTTCCGGTAGGAGTTTATATCTTGGAGATAACAACAGAGCAAGGGAATGTGGTGAAAAGAATAATTAAGAATTAAAAATTAAGAATTAATAAAAAGCTCCTGCTGATAGAATCGGCGGGAGCTTTTTTATTTAATGCGTTTATGTCTTCCTGCGTTGTTAACGGTCGAAGACCTTAAAA
>JANYCO010000130.1 GCA_025360235.1 Cytophagales bacterium | reverse complement strand
GAAAGAGCGTCTCCGAGGTCTGCAGCGCGACCATGTCTTTGAACTTCTCGTTCGAGATGACGCCTTGGCTCACCAAGATGTCACCCAGCCGCTGCAGCGTTCGCTTCTGCGTGTCGAGCGCGAACTCGAGCTGCGATTCAGAGATGAGCGACGCGCGAACCAGCATCGAGCCGATGAGCTCTTTCTTGTTCTTTCTCGACTCCGCTTCGGCGCGAACGATGTTGCCTTCTTTGAACATGTCTGAGCGCTGCCCAATCGTTGTTATTATAATGTTTTACATTCTTCTCCTCTATAAAAATAGTTCCTTTGTAATCGTTACGAAGACCGTAGATAAGGTGAATAAAGGTGGACTTCCCTTTTCCTGAGGGCGCATTTATTTTATATTTTTTGCTACTTTCAAAAAACAATTCTTTATCCCACAATTCTGTGTTTAAATGAGTAACCCCGTCCAAAGGGTACGGGGTTACTTTATCAAATTTTATAGTCATTCGTTACTTCGATTATTCACCTCCATTTATGCTAGGATCATCACCTACATAAGCGGCTGAATCTGAAACTACCACATCACTTGCATAAGGTGTAGTTGTGGCAGGCATAAACTGATCAGATTCATTTAAGAATTTTTGAAGGCTTACCAAACTGTTCTGCTCTTTGTTTTTAAAATTTATTACGGTCTTAGTAGTTACTACATTACTTTTTACTTCCTCTGCTGAGATTACCATCAATTCAAATGGTGAAGCATTAATAATTTTAGCAGTTTCTTTACCCATTAAATCCAATGCTTCAGGTTTTATTTTTGTCATATCCACTCCCAATGCCATGGTATTTGCACTTATTAGATCAATATTTGCTGCATTAAGAGGTGTTGTTTTATCAATTGCCACATCTTTAGCAATTGTCTCACTGTTGACTACAACTATTGAATTTGATTTAGGAACTAAAAACGCCATACCCATTATAGAATAATATTTGTCCGCTTTCACCACACCACCTTTTGCTACTACAGCATCCAAAAGTTTCTGAAATTTGGCTGCATCTTTAAGCCCGATCGTTACTGCATATTGATAATCCAAAACTTTTGTAGGCTTTGTTTCTCCGGTCATGTAATCCATTTTGTTTTCTTCTTTCACCGTAAGAGCGTTCAGGGTTGCAATAAAATCTCCTGACAATGCCGCTGCTATATAATTGGCATCAAAATCAGGGCCTAAGGATTTCAATGTCTGGTTAACTCCATCCAGTAACTGGGCTTCCTTCAGGTAGCTGACAACAGGATCCATATTAATCCCAAAACTCATGAATGCTATTACTTCTCCTCCAGGTTGTGCTTGTACAAGGTCTTTGGATACCGCTGCCTTGTACAATTCTTTGGCCTTTTTCGTATTCTCCTCGTTGTTGTAGATCTTTGCATCTGATACAATTTTGCCATTTTCAAAATTAACAACCGCTGTTAAATAAGTATCTTTAAAACTTGTTCCGGCCATCAAAGGCATTTGCGCCGTTTGTTTCAAAACATCTCCAAGCTTTTCATAACTTAAATACAAACTAATATCCGCCTCTTCTTTAAGTAAGGCTTGAAATTTATCGTTAGCTGCCGCTAAAGAATTTTCTTCCGGCTGTGTAAACAGTTCTTTAAGTTTTGCTTTCTTTTTTTCTTTATCGGTTTCGCCATCAAGAGCCAAAACTATTCCCACCTTGTCTTTCCAACCAACAATAGCATCTTGCACATAGGTGTATTTTATATCGTTGTCAGATTTTATCTCGTCCGATTTGCCGGAATCTTTAAGCGTTTTTTCAAATTTAGCCTCATCCTCCAATGCAAAAACTGCCGCCACATACATCTTCTGATCTCCTTTTGCAACGTCTCCAAAAATATAGGCAGTGTTTAACAGATCTACTCCAGAATTTTTTATTTTGTCTACGATCGAATCTTTTGAAGTAGGCAGATTCTTTTTAAATATATCCATGTTGATCAAGTCTTTCAGCTCAAGACTCTTCATGGCCATTTTTTTAGCATTTATCGCTAAAACTCCGGATACATCTTTCGGAATATAATTTAATTGTTTTGCCTTCTTAGCACAAGAAGCCAGCACTAACAATACGACAAGAAAAATTGCCGACTGCTTTATGATTGATTTAGTCATTGTTTAAAATAGTTTAGGTTTATAGTGTTAATTTTTATTCAGGTATAATTGTCATCTCAACCCTTCTGTTTTTATGACGGTCTGCTTCACTATCATTGCCTGCTACCGGACGAGTCTCCCCAAAACCATCGGTTGTCATTCTGTCTCCTGAAATTCCTTTGTTAATCAAATAAGTTCTTACAGCAGCAGAACGGCGTTTAGACAAATCAAGATTTTTATCATCATCACCAACATTATCAGTGTGACCTTCCAGGTATAATTTATACTTCGGATTGTTTCTCATGATCTTTGCCAATGCATCTAACGAAGTGAAAGAAGAACTCACGATAACATCTTTGTTGGATTCGAACAATAGATTTTCAAATGCACTTTGAAGAGCATCCGCATCTGCTTTCTTAATTTCAGGACATC
>JANYCO010000117.1 GCA_025360235.1 Cytophagales bacterium | reverse complement strand
TTCTTCGGCATTTTTATTTATAGAAAAGTGGTCGAAGCTTGCATAGTTTGAAAGCATGTTTTGGAAAATATTTCCACTGTCTAGGCCAATAGTAACGGAAGCAAAGCTTGTAGTATCCAATATTCGAAAAGGCAAAAGATTGTTTTTATTGTTGATTACCGTTAACGCTTTTGCGTAAAGCTCTGTCTGAAGTGCCTTTGCTTTCTGGTTGTTTAAATCCTGATAGAGATTTTGTGTTTCAACAGGCATGTAGTCGTTTAGTCCTAACCAATATTTTGCGGCTAAAATCCTTCTTACTTTTTGGTTGAGTTCATCTTCTGTAATTTTCTCTTTTCGGATAGCCTTCTCAATTTTTTCTATAGCGGTTGGTACGTCTTCAGAATACAGCAGTACATCGTTTCCTGCCAGCAAGGCTTTCAAGTCTACCTCTCCAGGCTTGTGCAAACTGCTTACCCCTTTCATATTGAGCGCATCAGTAAAAACCAGACCTTTGAAGCCAAGTTCATTTTTCAACAAATCCGTCACTACTAATCTGGAAAGTGTGGTAGCCATATTTTTCTGGGAATCCAAAGCAGCAATGTTGATGTGGCCAACCATGATGCTTTTTATGCTGTCCTGAATAAGTTTACGAAATGGATAAAGTTCTACATTGTCAAGGCGTTTTCTGTCATGCTTTATTACAGGTAGTGATAAGTGAGAGTCGGTTTCCGTGTCGCCATGGCCGGGGAAATGTTTGGCAGTAGCCATTACAAAATTATCTTGCAAGCCCTTCATATAGGCACTGCCTTTCGCAGCTACGTTAAACTTATCTTCGCCGAAAGACCTTACCCCAATTACAGGATTATTGGGGTTGCTATTGATATCAATAGAAGGAGCAAAGTTAATGTGTACTCCCAGTCTTCTGCATTGACGGGCAATTTCTTTGCCCATGCTGTAGATCTGCTTATTGTCCTGAATAGCACCTAACGTCATTTGTTTCGGATAGGTGATTGTACTGTCAAGGCGCATGCTTAGTCCCCACTCTGCATCCATAGCAATCATGAGAGGTACTTTTGCTAAGGATTGATAATGATTGGTAAGGTTAGCTTGTCTTACCGGACCACCCTGAAAAAAGATCAAGCCTCCGATGTTGTATTTGCTTACCAGTTCTTCGATCTCTTTGGTATGTTTGTCGGTTTTGTTGGAATAGGCAGCCACCATGAAGAGTTGGCCAATTCGTTGTTCAAGGGTCATGGACTGCAAAACACTGTCAATCCATTGGTCCTCGGTCTGAATTTTTTTTTGTGAAGAAGGATTGTTCCAGGAAAGGGTCAAAAGTAGAAGTGCCGGTAAAAAAGACAGGCTTACCGCTCGCGTCAGCTTTTTGTATTTATTTTGGATTATAGGCACTAAACTATTGATTATTCGATAGTCAAATATAAAGAATTTAACTTATCGGCTATAAAATAGTTTCCCACAAAATGGATAGAATAACTTTAGTAGGGATACTAGCTAGTAATTTTTATTTTTGTACAAATAATTTTCAATGTCCGACATCATCCGATTATTGCCCGATTCGATTGCCAACCAGATAGCCGCCGGTGAGGTAGTACAGCGTCCTGCCTCAGCAGTAAAAGAGCTTCTGGAAAATTCTATTGATGCCGGAAGCACTAAGATTCAGTTGGTGGTGAAAGATGCTGGCAAACAATTGATCCAGGTCGTCGACAATGGCTTGGGCATGTCAGCCACGGATGCACGAATGTCTTTTGAACGGCATGCTACATCGAAGATCCGCAATACAGAAGATCTTTTCAATATCAAAACTTTTGGTTTTCGTGGAGAAGCCATGGCTTCTATTGCGGCGATAGCACAGGTAGAAATGCGAACGAAAAAAGGAGGCGATGAATTAGGGACATTATTGAAAGTGGAAGGTTCTGAAGTGAAAGCGCAGGAATCAGTGGCATGTGAAAAAGGAACTTCAATAGCTGTAAAAAATTTATTTTATAACGTTCCTGCACGTAGAAATTTTTTGAAATCTAATCCTGTAGAACTAAGACATATTCTTGATGAATTTCAAAGAGTAGCGTTAGCGCATCCGGAAATTGAATTTTCTTTTTATCAAAATGACTTAGAAACCTATTCCCTGAAGGCCGACAACCTTGCCCAACGTATTGTTGACTTGTTTGGAAAAAGTTATCGTGAACAATTAATTGCTTGCAATGAGGAAACAGACTTTGTAAAAATAGAAGGATTTATTGGTAAACCAGAACACGCAAAAAAATCAAGAGGAGAGCAGTTTTTCTTTGTAAACAATCGATTCATAAAAAGCAGTTACCTCAATCATGCGGTCATGTTTGCTTTTGATAAATTGATCGGTGACGATGCTTTTCCTTTCTATGTATTGTTTATAGAGATAGATCCCAAAAATATTGACATCAATGTTCATCCAACCAAGACAGAAATAAAATTTGATGACGAAAAGACTGTTTATGCGATGGTAAGGGCCACTGTCAAAAAGGCGTTAGCTACCCATAATATTGCACCAAGTATTGATTATGAGTTGGATATAAATTTTAATATTTTACCAAGTCAAAGAGGTATGGAATTTGACGAAAGCCACAAGGATTTCAGTAGCAAAAACATAAGTTATACACCAAAGACTCAAAGCGAAACAAACAAGCATTGGGAAACGTTATACAATGGATTTGAAAATCAGGAGAATTTAGAAAAATATAAGCAGTACGAAGAAATGACATTACTCACCTTGGGAAGTAAAATAAATAGTAGCGAAGACAACAGCACACTCAACAGAGATATGCTGTATTCGGACAATACCACTACCTTTCAGTTGCACAACAAATATATTGTCACTCAGATTAAATCTGGTATGGCACTTATAGATCAGCAGGCGGCACATGAGCGGATTTATTATGAAAAGTATTTAAATATGCTGCAAAATAAATTTGGGGCATCTCAGCAATTTTTATTTCCTCAATCCATTGAATTAAGTCCAAACGACTTTGCTTTGCTTATGGAAATGGAAGAAGAGATCAAAGCATTAGGTTTTGTCTACAGCGTTTTTGGTAAAAATACTATCGTAGTAAACGGCATTCCCGCAGACATTCCAAATGCGAATGAAAAAAATCTTTTTGAAAGTTTGATCGAGCAATACAAACAAAATCAAACGGAACTGAGGCTAGAGAAAAAGGAAAATCTGGCGCGTTCGTTGGCTAAACGTTCTGCGATTCGTCCGGGCACTAAACTTTCTCTTACAGAAATGAATTCTTTAATCGATCAATTGTTTGCCTGTAAAATGCCTACCTACGCTCCAAACGGCAACCTGACGCTGGTGCTGATGACGATGGATAAAATAGCGTTGATGTTTCATAAAACGGAGTAGAGAGAATTAGAATAATAGTATGAGATTTCAGGTTACACCAATGGTTAAAAATCTCCTCATTGCTAATGGGGCGATTTTTGTTTTGAATATACTCTTCCCAATTGTTAACGATTTGTTTGCTTTGAGAAGTTTTGAATCACCGCATTTTTTTCCAACGCAATTTCTAACCTGTATGTTTATTCATTATGGGTTTATGCATTTGTTTGGAAACATGCTTAGTTTATTTATGTTTGGTACCGTACTCGAGAATCACTGGGGAGCAAAACGATTTTTGATTTTCTATTTGGCCTGCGGACTTGGAGCATCCCTTATTTATTCAGGCGTACACAATTATGAAATAAATAATCTTAAAAATATTTACACCTCTTATTCTGTAGAACCTACTTATGACGGCCTAAAGGCTTTTGAAAGGCAATATGGGCGCGATCTTTTTAGTCCGGAGGCAGAAGAATTATCGGATGCAAATCCGAACGCTCCGCAACTAGAAGGCGTAAAAGGAATAATGCAGGAGGCAATTGGAACTGTCATTAATGGAGGAATGGGTGGTGCATCCGGAGCTGTATTTGGGATTTTAATTGCATTTGCGGTATTGTTCCCGAATACAGAGCTTATGATGTTATTTATTCCCTTTCCTGTAAAGGCAAAATACTTTGTGGTGGTATACGCCTTTTTGGAATTGAGTATGGGGGTAGTGAAAGTGCCAGGAGATACGGTAGCGCATTTTGGTCACATTGGGGGAGCCCTTGTTGGATTTATTTTAGTAAAATATTGGCAAAAACGACGAAATACGTTTTATTAGGGGTATGTTTGATAGTATAGCAAAAGACTTAAAGTATCAGTTTCAGAAAAAACATAGTCTTCTGGGGATTATTATTATTATTAACGTTTCCATTTTTGTAATAATAAATCTGTCTTATTTTATATCATGGGTTAGTCCTTTAAACATCTATGGGTTTCTTTCGGAGTATATTTTTTCTATGAATACTTCCTGGAAAATAACGATGTACAGGCCCTGGACAATTTTTACTACATTTATTTCACATGAAGGTTTTATGCATATCCTTTCAAATATGTTAGGGCTGTATTATTTTGGAAGTATTATTGAGGAATTTATAAACTCGAAAAGACTCTTGAGCTTATATGTTCTTGGTGGATTTATGTCTTCTATAATAGTACTTTTGATTTGTAACCTCATCCCTTATTTTGAAGAGCACCATGCACCTCTTTTAGGAGCTTCAGGAGCTGTATTTGCTATTTCTGTAGCCGCTGCTACTATAGCACCTGACTATGAATTCAATTTAATTCTGATAGGCCCGGTAAAAATTAAATGGATCGTTTTAGTATATTTATTTCTTTCCTTTATAGGCACGGTTGGCAGTAATGCCGCCGGAAATATTGCACATTTAGGAGGGGCTGTTTTTGGATATATCTACATTAAACAACTTAAAAATGGTACCGATCTGGGAAAGCCGATTACCCGTCTCAATGAATGGCTCTCCGGATTATTCAAAAAAAAATCTCCAATAAAAATTACCTATAGAAATAATTCGGGTTCATCTTATTCAAACAACTCTACTCCGGATCAAAAAGAGATAGACGAGATCTTAGACAAGATCTCCCGCTCCGGATACGAAAGCCTTACCAAAGAAGAAAAGCAGAAGTTGTTTAAGGCAAGCCAGAAATAAGGGACAGTAAACAGGAAAGAATAATTCTAACATCTAATCTCTAAACTCAAATGTCTTATAAAAATTTAAAGCTCGATGTAAAAAATAGTATTTTATACATCACGGTCAATCGTCCGGATAAAATGAACGCGCTTAATTTTCAGACCCTCGACGAGATCAAGGCCGCGATGGGAGAGGCTTATGACAACGATGAAGTAAAAGCAATTATCATTACAGGAGCGGGCGAAAAGGCTTTTGTAGCAGGAGCGGATATTTCAGAATTTACGCAACTGAATGAAATTAATTCCAGAAAAATTTCCGAAAACGGACAAGACACCTTTAGTCTGATTGAAAAATGTCCAAAGCCTGTTATAGCAGCAGTAAATGGCTTTGCCTTAGGTGGTGGCTGCGAACTCGCACTTGCTTGTCATATGCGTGTGGCCAGTGATAATGCAAAGTTGGGACTGCCTGAAGTAACGATTGGTATTCTTCCGGGATATGGCGGTACACAACGTCTTACCTTGCTGGTAGGAAAAGGAAAAGCCTTCGAAAT
>JANYCO010000108.1 GCA_025360235.1 Cytophagales bacterium | reverse complement strand
TTGTCAAAAGCCTGTCCTGTATAATAATTTACTCCCCCCATCATTACTAGAGCAAGACTTCCCTTGTTCCGCTCAATTTGTTTGACAATGTCTTCGGTGCGAAGCGTATATTCACCCTTGCGAGGTTTTAATTCAATAATTGTTTTTTTAGGATTCCGTCCATGAAGTTTTACCTGAGAATTTAAAGCATAAATATCCGAAGAAAAACTTCCGGCCTCAGTAATAATCTTGTACCGTTTAGATGTAGGGCGATAAAAAGTAGTGAGTAGTAAATGAAGGTTAGTGGTAAGGGTATTCATTGCTACTACTTCCGAAATTTTTGCTCCGGTAATTTTCGTTAAACTATTGGTGAAAGATTTATGATAATGCAACCAGGGATTTCTACCATGAAAATGACCCTCCACACCAAGCGTAGCCCAGTCTTCCAGTTCGGCTTCAAAATATTCTTTTGCTTTTACGGGTTGAAGTCCTAGTGAATTTCCACAAAAATAGATAACAGGATTTCCCTTAATGGTGGGCATATAAAATTTCCTTCGGAAATTTTTCAGTTCATCTTTTTCATCGAGGTATTTTGCATATTCAAAAGTCATACGTTAAAGGTAGGAAATTTTTCATTTGTTTTGTAGTGGCGCATGATAATGCGTCTTCATATACCAGAGACGCATTATCATGCGTCTCTACAAAATAATTATTTTTCTTTCAACAGATCCAATAAATATTGTCCGTACCCACTTTTCAATAAAGGCTGCGCGATTTTTTCTAACTGTTCTTTTTTGATAAAGCCCATCCGGTAAGCTACCTCTTCAATACAACCTACTTTCAGCCCTTGTCTTTCTTCAATCACTTGCACAAACTGTCCGGCCTGCGTAAGAGAGGCGAACGTTCCGGTGTCAAGCCAGGCAGTACCACGGTTTAATACACGCACCTGTAATTTTCCTTTCTCCAAGTAATAGCGGTTGATATCTGTAATTTCATATTCTCCTCTAGGGCTTGGTTTAACATTTTTGGCTATTTCAACTACTTCTTTATCATAAAAATAGATTCCAGGTACTGCATAATTTGACTTTGGTTTCGCAGGCTTTTCTTCTATAGAAATGGCTTTCATGTTGTCGTCAAATTCTACCACACCATAACGTTCCGGGTCGTTTACATGGTAAGCGAATACAATTCCACCCTGAGGATTAAAACAACTTTGGAAAACTTCACTAAGTCCGGCACCATAGAAAATATTATCACCCAATATAAGAGCGGCGGAATCATCCCCAATAAATTTTTCGCCTATTACAAAAGCCTGAGCAAGGCCATTAGGAAGTTCTTGTACGGCATATTGAAAATTGCATCCAAGGGATTTGCCATCGCCTAAAAGCTTTTCAAAATTCGGAAGATCGTGTGGCGTAGAAATGATCAGAATGTCTTTTATCCCTGCCAACATAAGGCAAGACAAAGGATAGTAGATCATCGGTTTGTCGTAGATCGGCATCAGTTGCTTGCTTACCGCCAGTGTTAAGGGGTGTAGTCTTGTACCTGATCCTCCTGCTAGAATTATTCCCTTCATAATTAACTTGTGTATTGTTTTGTATAATACTTCTGATATTCCCCTGAAGTCACATTGTCCAGCCAGGCTTGATTATTCATATACCAGTCAATTGTTTTGGTGATGCCTTCTTCAAATTGAAGAGAGGGTTTCCATCCTAATTCTTTATTTATTTTGGTTGCATCTATAGCATAGCGCATATCATGACCGGCACGGTCGGTAACGTAGGAAATCAATTTTTCAGATTCTCCTTCTTTACGCCCTAGTTTTTTA
Source organism: Cytophagales bacterium (assembly GCA_025360235.1). Classification (GTDB taxonomy): domain Bacteria; phylum Bacteroidota; class Bacteroidia; order Cytophagales; family Cytophagaceae; genus JANYCO01. The sequence goes on along the minus strand of JANYCO010000108.1, from coordinate 9,990 downwards.
TCCATCACTTTGCAAACCACTTTTATCAGGTCGATGTTTTTCCATTCGTTGAAACCTCCAATATTGTACGTTTCACCATTTTTGCCTTCATGATAAACATCATCAATAGCCCTAGCATGGTCTACTACATAAAGCCAGTCGCGAATATTTTCTCCTTTCCCATATACGGGAAGAGGTTTATTGTTTCTGATATTATTTATAAAAAGCGGAATAAGTTTTTCAGGAAACTGATTGGGGCCATAGTTATTAGAACAATTGGAAATAACGATCGGTAGTTTGTATGTGTTATGATAGGCTCTGACAAAATGGTCGGACGAAGCTTTCGAGGCCGAATAAGGAGATTGTGGATCATAGGAAGTAGTCTCCGTGAAGAAACCTCCATTGTCAAGAGAACCATAAACTTCATCGGTGGAGACGTGATAGAATAAATTTTCAGAAGGGGATTGTTGTTTGTTGCTTAACCATAAATTTTTAGCTGCATTTAGAAGGTTTACTGTACCTACCACATTGGTTATCACGAACTCAAGTGGGTTTGAGATCGAACGGTCTACATGCGACTCTGCCGCAAGGTGAATTACGGAGTCAAATTGATATTCAGCAAAGATTTTTTGTAAGAAACCTGCATCTACAATATCCCCTTTCAGGAAAGTATAGTTTGGGGCTGTTTCAATATCGGTCAGATTTTGAAGATTTCCCGCATAGGTCAGATTGTCAAGATTATAGATTTTGTAATCTGGGTATTTGTTCACAAACAAACGAACTACATGCGAACCTATAAATCCAGCCCCACCTGTAATTAGAATGTTTTTTTTATAATTTTTCATTGGTTAATTATCGTTCATTCAAAACAAGCTCAAAGATACTATTTTCATTTAAATGGGAAACGATTATTTTATTGTTTGATAAAGAGTTATTTTGTTATATTTAATTACTGAATATACCTAACTTTATCCTTTTAAAACAAGATCAGATAGTAAAACATGATAGGAATCATAATGGGCAGTGAGTCTGACCTTAGAATAATGAAGGCAGCAGCAGATTTTCTTGAACAAATGGAAATCAAATTTGAATTGACTATTGTATCTGCACATCGTACACCAGAGCGTATGGTAGAGTATGCAAAAACGGCAAGAGAAAGAGGATTAAAAGTAATTATAGCCGGAGCAGGTGGTGCAGCCCACCTTCCCGGGATGGTAGCATCATTGACTACTTTGCCCGTGATAGGAGTTCCAGTAAAATCAAACAACTCAATCGATGGCTGGGATTCGGTACTTTCTATTCTTCAAATGCCCGGAGGGGTACCGGTGGCTACAGTAGCTCTGGATGGAGCGCTAAACGCAGGAATTCTTGCAGCTCAAATTTTGAGTACTTCAGATACAACGGTCGAAAAAAAATTAGCTATATATAAAGAATCTTTAAAAAATAAGGTGTTGGAATCGGTGAAAGCGTTAGAGAAAAACGAATACAAAAAAAACTAACCATTCTTATCAAAAATGAAAAAATTAATCTTTATTGTTTTAGGACTGTTGATACAGATTAGCATCTATGCGCAGCAACCACAATGGGCCTGTAAATTGGTAGACACCAATGATCCAAATACAGGAGACTATGCTCCAAGCGAGGTTTTGTATATTCCTGATGCCTATCCAAGTGGAAGCCAATGCAACGGCTATACTTTTGTGATGGGTTATACTTATGAGAAAGTTACACCTGTTAGAACTCCAGTTATCAAATTTAAACTGGAATATTGTACGCCAATTATAGCTGAACAAATAGTAATCGTGGAAACCGGGAAACCGGGAGCTATTACAAAAGTTGAAATAGAAGATGTAAACGGGAAAGTGAAACAAGTATATAAAGGTAAAGCGATTGCAATAGCAGATGCAAACAGACTGTTTTCAATTACATTTACCAGAACCTCATCTCCCATTAGGTATGTCCGTATTGAGGCAGCACCTGGCGATATAGCAGGGTACAACTGTATAGATGGTGTTGCTCTTTGTCCTTCTACAGACCCAATCGAGGTAAAAATAAACCTTGGAGCAGACCTTGATTTTGTTCAGCCGGCAAAACCTCTTAGTTCCGCAATCAACTCCGTGCATAGTGATGTATTACCAGTAATATCACCTGATGGAAAAGTTCTGTTTTTTGACAGGAAAGATGACCCGAACAACGTTACAAGAGCCTCTCACCCCAACGAGATCTATGATGATATTTATAAAAGTAGCAAGGGAGATGATGGAGTATGGAGCGAAGCGGTTAATATGGGCGCACCACTTAACAACTGGAGTCATAATTTTGTAAATTCAATAAGCCCAGATGGGAATAGTATGTTATTAGCAAATACATACAATGAGGATGGGAGTCCAAAAGGGCAGGGCGCTTCAATAACAAGAAGAATAAAAGGACAGGGATGGTCAGTTCCTGAAGAGGTAAAAATTGATGACTTTAAGAATAAAGATTCCTATGTTTCTTTTTTTATGGCCAACAATAATAGTGTATTGTTAATGTCAGTAGAAGACGATGATTCTTACGGGAAAAGAGATATTTATATTAGTTTTCCTAAATATGATGGTGGGTGGACAAGACCAGCCAATATTGGCCCAGATGTGAACACCATGCAACAGGAATATTCGCCCGTATTAGCTTCTGATAATACTACGCTTTATTTTGCTTCGGAAGGACATTATGGATATGGCAGCTACGATATCTTTATGACCAAAAGATTGGACGATAGCTGGAAGAGATGGTCCAAACCAGTAAACCTTGGCCCGAAAGTAAATACTGATGCCAGTGACATGGCATTTTCTATTCCAGCATCAGGAAAAGAAGTTTACATCTATAGTTGGAACAATAAAGAAACTAAATCGGATATATATCACTTAGATCTGGGCGATAGTAAATCAATAAAACCAAATCCTGTTTACCTCATCTCAGGAACGGTATATAATGCTAAAACAAATAAGCCGATCCATGCGGATATTATATATGAAGTACTGCCATTAGGAACGCAGGCTGGAACTGCGGGCTCAGATCCGGATAATGGAAGGTACAAGATAGTACTGCCATCAGGAAATCATTATGGTTATTTTGCGCAGGCAAAAGGGTTTATAGCTGTACATGAAAACCTTGATATTCCTGAGATCACAGAGTATACGGAAATTCATAAAGATCTTTATCTGGTTCCTATTGAAGTAGGCCAACAAGTAAATTTGAAGAATGTATTTTTTGAACAAGGCAAACCAATCATGTTTACTACCTCTTATCCAGAACTAGATAGGTTAGTGCGCATTCTGACCAGTAACTCAACCATTGAAATAAGAGTGGATGGCCACACTGATAACCAAGGCGATGCAAAAAAGAACATGGAGCTTTCACAACAAAGAGTGGACGTAGTAAAAGATTATCTTGTAAAAAAGGGTATTAATGCCAAACGTATTACCACTAAAGCCTTTGGTGGTACAAAACCAATCGCGAGCAATGCAAAAGAAGAAACTAGAAAACTTAACAGACGTGTAGAGTTTACTATCACCAAACAATAATATAGAACTTCTTACCAAATAAATAATAAATAACAATGCTAAATGACATCTTAAGTATAGATGGGATACTTAGTTTCCTTACGCTTACTGTAATGGAAATTGTACTTGGAATAGACAACATAATTTTTATTTCCATATTGACAGACAGAATAGAACCGCACCATAGAAGAAAAGTGCGGCTTCTGGGATTGGGACTTGCATTGTTGGTAAGACTTGTTTTGTTAGGATTGCTAAATGAAATCACGCATATCAAAAAACCATTATTTGCATTAGCAGGCCAGGAGTTTGCTATTCAGCATCTGATTTTCTTTGCAGGGGGATTATTCCTTTTATATAAAAGCACTTCTGAAATTCATTCGAGTATGAGTGGCGAAGAAGAAATGCATAATGGGAAAAAGAAGAAAGGAATCTCTGTTGGCGCTGCAGTCATCCAAATTATATTACTCGATCTGGTTTTCTCTTTTGACTCAATACTCACGGCTGTGGGGCTTTCTGGTGATATGTTAATCATGTCCCTGGCCGTTTTTATTTCAATGATCATTATGCTTTTTGCTGCCAAAGGAATCAGCAAGTTTATCAATGAAAATCCATCAGTAAAAGTATTAGCACTTTCTTTTTTAATGACGATTGGAGTAATGCTTGTGGCAGAAGCCTTCCATCAAGTAATTCCTAAGGGATATATTTATTATTCACTTGCATTCTCTTTAGTAGTAGAAGTCATTAATCTCAGGGTGAAAAAGAAATCAGCAGCAGGTAAGAAATAGCGCTTTATATTATGCAACCATTTCGCCAGGGTTAATTCTGTGTAAAGAATTGACCCTGGCATATTTTTTTGTTGATTTCCAGAATTAAATCAGAAAGTATGCGTTTGTTTGAATTATAAACTCAACTTTTAAACTTTTACCACAATGAAAAAAATTATTTTAAAAACCAGTGTTTGCCTGTTTCTTTTTTGTATCGTGTTTTCATCGAAAGCACAAATAGAGAAAGGAATGAAAGTGTTAAGCGGGAGCGCCTCCTTTTATAACAGTAGTTCCAACTCAACAAGTACTTTTAATAAGTATAAAAGAACCTCCATTGATGGTGCACCTCAAATGGGATTTTTTATTAGTAATAAATTTTGCATCGGGTTATCAATCCCTTTAAATTTTTATTTACAAACTAGCGGAATTTCAAAACCGTATTCTTCTTATAGAGCAAAAGAGTTTCAGTATGGCGTCGCCCCTTATGTCAGATATTATAAGAGTTTTTCGGATAAATTTTATTGTTTCGTAAACGCTTCAACAGGCGTGGGTTTCAGAAATATGGATATTAAGGGAAATAATCCTGAGGTAAAACTTACCGGTTATTCGTACTCAGCAGGAGCAGGATTTGGTTTGCTTTATTTTGTTTCTTCTAAGTTATCCATTGAAACTACGCTGGCAGGTATTTCTTACAATCATTATAGCAACAAGACCTCAAATACTTCAGGTTCAGGGATGTCTCATGACTTTTCTGCTTCTATTGCACCAAGCAGATTAAGTTTAGGGCTTAGTTATTATTTCAAATAATCGGATTAGTTTCCCGAAATTACAATTAGCCGATCTGTTTCAATAAATTTTATTTTGTCACTCTTCTTGGGATTGGTTATAATTCTTGACAAAGATTTATAACCAATCACTATTTCATTGCGGCGTGATGCAGCTTCTATCAGGGTATAAAAATTAACTTCATGGTTTATTTTTATATAATCAGTGATTGGTTTGAGGTAAATCTCACAGCCATCCGCATCAAAGAGGTCAGCGTATACTGCTTCAAGGGCTCTGTTCTCTGAAATTTGCGCCAGCATTAAACTGGTAATATTATCACTAACAATAAAATCGTCTGGCTTAACGAGTTCGGCCAGAGTTTTATTTCTCATATCAAGCATTTCGCTTACGATGTTAACTTTAGCATTTAATTTTTCGACAAGACTTCTCAGTTGTACCAAGGTGATTAACGTTCGGGAGTCTGCATGATGGGGTTCCATATCTTCATAACTAAGTACGATGATGTGGTTGTAATCAGTCAGCCCTATACTTTCCAGAAAATCAATATCGGAAGTATCGCCTATTTTCGAATCAATTAATAAATTTTTATGGTCGCTTTTTAGCGCTTCCATATATGGAACAAGGTCATAATTATACGTGAGTATCATTAATTCTGAACCAGCAACTACATACTTGTCGAGCTCATCAATAATGGTAAGCGCTTTTTTATTCCATCCTATTAATAAGGTTTTCTCTTTCAGATCACCCTTTTTGTCTCCATTGTGAAGAGCAGCTTCAATGATTCCATACTCTTTTTTGGTTTCAAAACCTGTAAGAGCATTGTCATCTTCCATCATTACAATCAGGTGATCTCCCTCTGCTAAAACATAGGTTCGATCAACGTTAAGATCAATAGTTTTGTCCTTGTATTTTATTCCTATTACACATATGTCTTCAAAACCAAAAAGCAAATCATGAAATGTTTTCCCATAGATCAAGGAGTCATTCACAATGTATAGTTCGCTTCCCTGAAAAGATAAAAGTTCGGTATACACTGTACTTAAGCCTGGCTGGCGGCAGGTTTGTACCATGATCCTTGAAATGATATCTGTGGTTTGAATTATTGAAACCTCATTTCCCCCAATTATCTTCGCCACTTTTAATTTTGAAGGGTCATTTATTTCGGTGACGATATTATACACCGCTTTCTCACGGCTTGGGTTATTGACAAGCGCCATCAGGGTTTTGATAACGTCCATATCTGAATCTTCATTATCCGTTGGGAGTATTATAATAGACTTGGATTTCTCTGGGATTACAATATTTATATCGTCTATGTCTATTGGACTGCCTGATCTTACAATGATTTTTGTAGTTTTGAAATTTTCTATTTTTGTGCGAATTTCATTTTCCATTTCCACTTTATCTTTCTCTGCAAGAATTGTGATTACGGAGCTTCTTCGATTTTCATTCGCATCAACGAGCTCTTTCAGCAAAATAAATATCTTGGAAGTCCAGCCATAAATAATGATATGATCCTTTTCAAGCAAAGGGGAACGACCTCTTTTAAGGTCTTCAATTTTTAATGCTATCGTTGAATTTACAAGGCCAATCAGGATACTTGCCACAAACATTCCTATGATACACAATATGCCCAATAACCATTTGGTATAATATACATCTTCCCAGGCAGCCCCAGATGGAGCCAGCAAATGGTAATAACCTTCATAAAGCGTTTGAAGAAAACTTTTTGGAGTGCCCACTTTTTCTAGTCGTTCAAAGAAGAGAACAAAAAAGGAATAGATCATCATAACAAAAAGCATAATTCCCAAGAGCCATAAGAAGATAGAGGCCTGTCCTTTCGCTAAAGAATTTTCAAATCGGTAGCGTATTTTTTTTAAAAGCATTGATAACATGAAAAAGTAGATTTAGTTTATAGAATAATAATACTAATACGAAAGCAATAAGGAAAGGTTAATATAAAAATAAAGCCTCTATTTTTATTAATATATTTAAAATAAGATAGTTGTGAAAACATTTTTACATCAACCCATTTCTTGCATGAAATAAAAACAACAATACAAACGAACAAAATCCGTTAATTTTCTGTATAATTATGTGAATATGTCAACAGGAACTTTTGATATCCTCCTGAAGAAACTCACGGCCTACAAAAAGAAATACTATACTAATGTATTGCTTCGCGGGACGATTTTCTTCTTTGCGGTAATTTTTACCGCCTGGCTACTATTTTCTTCACTCGAATATTTCGGTCGTTTTGATACACCCGTTCGTTTAACATTCTTTTTCAGTTTTCTTAGTATCGCTGGTTTCGCTTTGTACAAATGGGTCGCAGCTCCTATCATTAAATTAGTTGACCTTAAAAGACAAATTAGTGACGAAGAGGCTGCAATGCAAATTGGAAAATATTTTCCTAAAGTAAGCGACAAATTGCTTAACGCTTTACAGCTAAAAAAACTATCGCATCAAGAAAACGAATTGTTGCTGGCTTCCATCACCCAGAAAACTTCCGAACTTGGTTTTGTACCGTTTACAGAAGCCGTAAATTTTAAAGAAAATAAGAGGCATCTGAAATATGTGGTTGTTCCGGTTACCATCATTCTTTTGCTTTTAATGTTCGTGCCTCAGATGCTTACGGAAGGAACAAGCAGAATAGTAAACTACAATACAGCCTTTGTTCCACAAGCTCCATTTGTCTTCAAAATTACCAACCAAAAATTAGAAGCATACAAAAACGAAGACTTTGAAGTAAAACTTCAATTGGCCGGCAATACACTTCCCGATCAGGCCTACCTTATTTCTAAAGGCAAAAGAAGTAAGATGAAAAAAGAGGCGAATGGCGATTTTAGCCATACCTTCAGAAGTTTACAACGCGACGAAGAATTTAATTTTGAAGCAGCGGGATTTAATTCTTTACCTTATTCAATTCATGTCATAAGCCGTCCGGATCTTAGGTACTTTGATACTTATTTGAGTTACCCCGCCTACTTAGGAAAGAAAAACGAAGCATTGAAAAATGCAGGCAATCTTACTGTGCCGGAAGGCACCCAGATCAACTGGGAGTTTGGTACTGCAGACGCTGAAAAAATTACGTTAACTTTTTCTTCAGACAGAAAAAATATTGTACTTCTTTCTAAAGATGATCAGTTCAAATTTTCAAAGCGAGTATTAAATTCTGAAGAGTACCGTTTACAACTAGAAAATTCTCAGAGCAAAAGCAAAGAAAATATCAGCTATACTATTAACGTAGTAAAGGATGAGTTTCCGGTTATCCAGGTAGAAAAATACAACGACACGGTACTGTATAGCTACATTAGCTTAGGAGGAAAAATCTCCGACGATCATGGATTGAGATCCTTAAAACTTTTTTATCGTGTAAAAAATAAGGATAAGACCGATGAGATCCCTTTCAGCGTAGTTAATATGCCGATAGATGCGAATAGCCCGGCACAAAATTTCTACTACAACTGGATGATCGATTCACTTGAAGTGGAAGCTGGAGAATCATTGGAATACTACGTACAGGTTTCCGACAACGATGGGGTGAACGGAAGTAAAAGCAGTAAGTCAATAATTTTTGAGTTTAAACTTCCATCTGCTAAAGAGATGGAGAAAGACATAAAGGAATCTTCTGCCAATGCAGAAAATAAAATGGAGAAAATTCTTGATAAGACGTTGCAACTACAACGCGAGATCAACGAGCTTCAGCAAAAAATGAAAAACCAGAAGACGCTCTCCTGGCAGGAAAAGAAAGATCTGGATAATGTATTGAAGAAACATCAGGAATTAAAAAAGGAAGTCGAACAACTTAGCAAGCAGAACAATCAGCTGAACGAGAAAATGGAAAAATTTTCTCCGCAGGAAGAACAGACGGCAATGAAGATGCTTGAGCTCCAGAAATTGTTTGATGAGTTGATGGATGAAGATACCAAGAAGATGTACGAGGAGCTTCAGAAGATGCTCAACGACAAAGCGTCTAAGGAAATGATTGATAAGATGCTGGAGAAGATGGAGAAAAAGGACGATGCGCTTAATAAGGATCTTGACAGAGCATTAGAACTTTTCAAACAATTAAAATTTGATCAGAAACTCAACGATGTTATTAAAGACCTGGATAAGCTTGCAGAAAAGCAGAAGAAACTTTCCGAGAAAACAAACGATAAAAATCAGCCAAACGAAAAACTTTCCGAAGAGCAACAAAAACTGAACGACGAGTTTAAAGAGTTGAAGGAGGATCTTAAAGACTTGAAAGATATTAATGAAAGTCTTGAAGATAAAAAAGACATGGAGTCTTCCGATCAGGATCAACAAGGCGTAGATAAGGAACAAGAAGAAAGTAAAAAGGAACTTGGGAACAACCAAAAGAGCAAGGCTTCTAAGTCACAAAAAAATGCTTCGGATAAAATGAAACAAATGTCCGAGAAACTCAGTAAAATGAAAATGGAAACGGCAAGTGCCGAAGCAGAAGAAAATCTGGAAGACCTTCGTGCTATTTTAGAAAACTTATTGACGTTATCTTTTGATCAGGAGGCGTTGATGAAAGATTTTAAGAAAGTAAACCAATCCGACCCAAGGTATATTCAACTCGCTCAGAAGCAGCTTAAATTGAAAGACGACAGCAAGATTGTAGAAGACAGTCTTATGGCTTTAGCAAAACGGGTATTTCAAATTCAATCTTTCGTGACAAGAGAGGTTCGGATGATGAAAGGCTATATGGATGAAAGCGTTGATGCTATAAAGGCCAGGCAAAGTGGGGTTGCGGCCGGCAAACAGCAATTTGCGATGACCTCTATGAATAATCTGGCATTGATGCTTAATGATGTGATGAAACAGATGCAAGCGCAAATGGCAGAGTCTAATCAACAAGGCGGTGGTGGTCAATGCAAAAAACCAGGCAAGGGTAAGAAACCAGGCTTAGG
>JANYCO010000052.1 GCA_025360235.1 Cytophagales bacterium | reverse complement strand
TCATGTCTGGATTCAAAAAATGGAATACTTAAAATTCCCAACAGGTCGCCGGTTTTATATGATTTTACGGGCATATATACGGCATTGTATTTAAGTTTTCCCAAAGACTCGCTTAACATAATTTCACTAAGCCCTCCATTGGCTATGCTTATATAAGCCTCAGGATTTAATTGCCGCGATAATAAATTACGGTCATAAATAGCGGGGTGATAGGAATATAAAAGCTCTCCGCTTTTATTGTACAAATTAATATCAGAATCAGTAAACCCAGCCAACTGCGCTATATCATTTTCAAGTTTTTGTTCCCAATATGGATCATCCTGATAGCTCTCCAGATGGCTGAGAATATTGGCGCTCAGCGATTCAGCTTTTTTTACAAATGATTTATTTTGACTTGTCTTATAATAATTACTTATCAAACTCAACGTAACGATACTTACAATTGCAAGGGGAAGAAAAAAGGCAACATTTAAATAGACCAGAATCTTCGTTGCATAATTCAGATGCAAACTTTTGGCCTGGAAATAATAAATATATCCAGCTATAAAGCTCAACACAAAAACCAAAAGGAGGAAAAATAAAAACGAAAAATTAGAAAGGACATTTCTTAAAGAATATTCTTCTGAAGATACTATTACTATTTTCCCATCTGCCGATTTTATACCAAGATGGTGAAATTCATTTATTACTAATCCCTCTAAGTATAGTTTTTTATTTTCAATAATTTTTTTATCAAAATATTTTTCATAATTAAAATTACCTTTACTAAGCAACAACTTTGTATCGTATATAGCATATTGATAACTCTTAAGTTGTTGGGGAGTAATAAATTTTTTATCTACTAATAATTCAGGATAAACACTATTAGGTGAATTTTTCTTGTGCACCAATTCAAGGATAACAGAACCAATCAGAATTCCATTTTCGTATATTTCCCTAAAAGCCATATAACGCTTAAGAGGGCTGTTTTTCTTTTCATTAACAAAGAAAATAGTCGAGTATTCCGTACTAAATGTATCCTTCCCAAATTCAGAAAGCGCGTTGTAATAATTGGTATACTCAGCATTTTGTACTGTTACATATCCTTCATTGTCAAAAACAGAAACATGTACTTCATATTTGTCAAGATAATTTGGAAGTATTATTTTTTTTATTTTTTGTTCGATTACTTCTTTTGATGAAAAAATTGATTTAAATCTACTAATGATAAATTTGTCTTTAGCGATCGTATTCATTGATTCATTTAATAGATATTCAGTAAAAAGGTCGTTTTCATTTAATAGCTGAAACGCGTATTTATGTTTTTCTGAAATATTTTTTTCTGCATTTGAATAATATAAATTAATAGAGCCTGTAAACGAGCATATGAAAGCTGTCAACAAAAAATACAAATAAGTGGAATATTTAAGAGTACCGAGATTCCCTGGCAAATAATAATAGATAAGTATCAGGCAATAAATAAGATTAACCGGGATCACCACCCTACTAACCTTTCCAACTAATAGGACCATTATAATCTCTGCGATCAGCGATACTACTATCAGTGGGAAGAAACTTCTTAGGGCCCTTTTATCTCCAATAAACAATATATACAACCTCATCGCAATATGATTGTATATAAAATAGATTCCTGATACTAAAATAAAGATAAAAAGGCTGATAACTTTAAATAAATTAAAATGGATACTTTGTGTTATGTCCAATGAAAACTGAGAATTTGAATAAATTTCATGAAAAATATAACTCAGGTAGTATAAAATTACAAGACTCAACGCACTTAAAATAAAACAAAACAGAAAGCCAAATTGTTGGCGCTGGGCAATTATTTTTTTGACAAAATCACTCTTAAAGTAATTATTAAGTACAAACCAGGAAAAAAAAGAAAAGAAAATTATATTGAGAAACAAATCTCCCAGAGTGGGGGAAATTTCGGATGAAGCAAAATATTTAGAATTAAAAAGATCAAATTCTATTACCGAATAAGGATAATCAATGTACAACATTACGGCTCTGATAAACACAAGGCTAACGAATAATACTAATGCACCAACGACTATATTCCCACTTTTAACAAGGTTATTTACAAAATAAAATAAAGCAACTAATAGAAAAAAAACAGAAAGCGCTGAAAATCCAATGATACTATATAGAACAGAATCATTAATAATACTTTTGGGAGAAAGAAATTCCAATGAAAATAAATATTTCTTATCGGAAGAATATACAGCGTGACTTGCTGTTGTGTGAAAATTATTGATCTCAATATTTTCGTGTGTAAAGATCTCTTCATTCAGACCTGAACTGATATAATTATTTTCTATACTGTATTCATAAGACAAAGGGATGCAGGAGAAAATTTCCCAACCAGCGCCAATATCTTTTTTATTAACTAAAAATTTTCCTATGGGAAGTCTTATATATTGTACTTTCTCATTTCCATCAAGTAAATTATACTTAGGTACAAATCTATATTCTGACCAGTATACAAGTTCTCCATTTTGAAAAATATAGACAGGGTATTTTAATTTTAGTTTAAGAAGAAGAGAAAATTCGTCTTTACCTTGAGGTAGCCCTTTTTCAACAGACTCTAATTCCCTTTCAGAAACAATTAACTCCTGATCAATCCTTTCAGAAATATAACTGGCATAGGTTTCATAACCCCTGGTAGGTTGGGCGTATACAACAAGATACCATATCACAAGTGCAACTCCTGCAAGAATAAACGAAACGATTAAATAATGGTAGTATTTGATCTTATTCTTCAATTATGCTTATTTAATAACAATTCTCAAGTTATTATAAATAACTAAAAATAAAAAATCCCGCCGTTTCGGGCGGGATTCTAAATTTCAATTTCATTACTCTTAATGCATCACCATTATTTTTCTAATCACTCTGCTACCGTCTTCTTTTACGATAGATAAGTGGTACACGCCGGAGGCATATTGTTTACTGTTAAAAGTTAACATCCGTACTCCTTTTGAAATTTTTCCAGAAGCTACAGCGACTCCAAGATCATTCATTAAAGAATATTCGGCATCATCTCTTGTATCGTTAGCGAACAAAATATTGATCTGATCATCAGAAGGTACCGGGTATACCATAAGATTGTCTACTGCGTCTACGGTAGGTGTTACTTCAGTTACGATAGGTATGGCAGAGGTGCTTCCATTGCTTCCTATTCTGGCTGCCTGATAAACTTCTTTGGTTTGGAAATTCTGAATAAAGGCTACAATTTCAATTTTAGAAGTATCGAAGAAATCCCCTGCCTGGAAATGCCATTTCTGAGGTACAACCAGCGAATCGGTAGCATTCCAGTTTTTGCTAATATAAGTACCTGCTGCATCCGGTAACATCCTTCTTAATACCCATTGGTATCCAAGATTTAAAGGATCTCCTGCTCCATTGGCTTGAGTAATGGATCGCTCAAGTACTGCTATGTGCATTATCACATCTTGAGTTACTGGTGTCTTCGCAACCATCAAAGCTTTGATGTCTAAAGTATCTGCTCCCGGACCTGTTTTTTTACAGGAAACATCTAAACCAAATTTAGCATCCTCCAGCGCTTTGTTGTCTATTATGGCTGTACTTATAGCACCAGGAGTGTTGCCATATTGGTTATATGCTTGTATTCCGTCTACTTCTGTTTTTGGTACACCTGCTATTCCATAATAAAGTACTCGCGAACTTGGATCTTGTGGGTTTCTTTGATTCATTACATCTACACCAGGGAAACTAGTATGATAATGAATGGAAACTACATCTCCAGGTCTTTGTGCCTGTATTGATGTTACTGTATCTTCTGCTGCTACACATGGGGCACAGGTCAGAGAGTTGGTGAAATGCTCCATCAACACAACTTTAGACCGGTTTCCTATCCAGATACTGTCTAAGGCAAAACCGTCTTTTTGATTCAATGGGTCATTTACACTAGCACTTCCAAATACATATCTGAAACGAACAAGGTTATTCTGATTTGCATATTGCGATAAACCAATTCTTGAAACTCTGAATGTAGTATCTTGTCCAGAGAACCCTTCTGCTGTAGGATTTGAAGGAGAGGTTCCGATAAGACCTACTACTCCAGGAGTATTATACCAACTTACACCAGACCCAATAGAGCCAATAGTAACCCATGGATTACCATTTCCTGTGGTAGCTTCTAACACTACTCCGGCAAGGTTAGTACTATTTGCCCATTCTTTCATCACCAACATTGGTTTATCGAGGGTGCTGAAATTAAAACAAGGACTATTTAAATAAGATAACTCCCCAACTTTATAATCACCAGTTAGATTTGTAATCCAAACTTTATTGCCAGGCCAGGCAGGAATTCCTCCTCCAGGTTTGATAACGTGTTTCGCTGCACCAGGAATTCCGTGCTGCCAGCTATAAGCCTGATCGTTGTATCCACTTGGTGCCCAATTACGCGTAGTGGCGAAAGAAGAATCATATGGATTACTTGGAGTAACTGAATAGGTTGGTACTACATATACTTCTTTTGTTTTTACCTTAACACAATTGTACGTATTTGTAGTGGCAGTTAATTTTACATTATAAATACCAGGTTTAGCATATTTATAAATTGTATCAAATGGATTAGCTGTTAATGGTGCTTTAAATGTTCCTAGTCCATTCATATTCCATACTGCCACATTAGAATACCCACTGGCAATTGTGGTGTTATTCACAAATAAAACAGAATCAATCGAGCATGGTCTTGACCAGGCAAAATCAGTTTTAGGATAAGGGCCAAAGATTAATGTAGTATCCTTCGTTGTAGAGCAGCTTAACCCCCCGGTACTATTTGAAGTCACCACAAGTTCTATACTATGTATACCAAAATTGGCAAAAGAATATTTAACAACTTGATTTTTTAAAGGGATTTTTGCTCCAATATTTTCCAAAGAGTCTCCATCTATTTTCCAAACCCAGGTTTTCTCAACAGTAGCTGGATATACAGCATTGCTTACTGTAGCTGTTTCTGTGAACGAAATAGTATCCAACTCACATCTTGTGGAAGCTGTAAAATCAACAAAGGGATTTGGAAATACATTAACAGATGTATCCACAAAGTTCTGACATGTAAGACTGTCTTTATAGGTATATCTAATTCCATATAAGCCTCCATTTGGATTTAATAAGGCTGTCTTTCTTGGATCAAATTCATAGTTAAAACCAGCAGGTGCCACATAAGCTCCTGTACCGGTAGTTCCTGTAAAAGTAGCGGATGCTCCTGACGGTGCTGAAGTACTTCCTAAATTTCCTGCTAATTGTACCGGAGTATTATGAATACAGTATTCAATTGCTGTGCTTGGAGCAAAGTGTGGTATTGGCAAAGGATTAATTGTGATATTAATGCTTTGAGAATCCGCCAAACAAGGTCCTGTCGGACCAGCACCATCCGGATCAGTTGATACTAAATAGGCTTGGATATTTGTAATTGTTGCTTTTTCTCCGGAACCAGGAATAACTAATCCTGAAGTAGTCAATACTCCAAAAGGATTATAGGTACCAACGAAATTTGGAGTACTTTGAGTAAATCCTCCCGCACCATTAAATGTTTTCCAGGAATTGACACCAGCTACATTTCTGTTTATTCCACCAATTTTAACATTCCCATTTAAATTAACAGGTTGATTCGCACAAACTGTAATATCTGCTCCTGCATTTACTGTTAGATGAGGATTGAGTGTAATATTAACTATATCACTCGCAGGTACGCAAGGTCCACCCAAATCAGGATCATTGGTAGTTGCAGTAAAATTAATAGAAATAGGAAGACCCGTTGCATAATCACCAGGATTTACAAGGTATCGGGTAGTTGGTGATGTATTAAATTGAATTGTTCCACTACCAGCACTTTTTGTCCAAAGAATACTTGTTGCCGTTCCTGAAGGAATTGCTGTAATTACTGGGTCTGTGTTACTGCACCATGTTTTGTCTAATCCCGCAGTAACAAATGGTGCTGCATTGATTTGATAGGTTACTGAGGCTGCTATTGGCAAACAAGGTCCACCAGCGTCAGGATCTGCAGAGGTTAAGAAATAAGTGAATAACCCTCCTAAAGAATCTGAATTTAAAGGAGCATATACAGCAATTTTAGGGTTTGTTCCTGCAGCTATTACTCCTGAGTTCCAAACACCTTTGCTCCAGGTCGCTGCTAAATTAGCACCGCCAATCTTAATACAAGTTCCATTCAAAGTAACATTGTTTCTTCCACAAGTTGTATCGGAAACTCCGGCGCTTACTACAGCCTGTGGACTTGTAGTAATAGTAACCGTAGCAGTCCCGGGCACGCATGGTCCAGGGCCATCTGAATCATTTGTAGTTGCCGTAAATGTAATAATTGTTCCAGCTTTTTCTCCAGCCGAATAAGCATAAGTAGGGTTAGTTGTAAGGGGCCCTGTTATTACACCAGCTCCTCCTGTCCAGGTGATGCTTGAAGCTCCTGTAAGCAGAGATGCCGATAATGTTGGAGGTGTACTTGAACATAGAGTTGCAGCACTTGGACTAACCGAAACCGTTGGCGCGGTATTTAATACTTTTGTAACGGTGCTTGTTTGAAAAAGACAAGGTCCTCCAGCATCCGGATCATTTGAAGTAAGCGTAAAGATTATTGAGCCTCCTGCACTTTCTCCGCCAGTTGGAGTATAGTTCGCTACAAGTGACGTATTACTTGGAGCAAATGCACCAGCCCCTCCTGAACCACCTGTCCAGGTCCCACCTAAAGCTACTCCTCCAAATTTAGTACAAGTACCAGATAAACTAACCAAACCTGCTCCACAAGACACTGACGTAATCCCAGCATTTACAACTGCCTCAGGGCTTACAATAATTTTAACCGTGTCTGTACCAGCTAAACATGGACCAACCGGACCATTTGTTGTTGCAACAAGCTTAATTAAGCCACCGTTTTTTTCTCCAGGACTGTATGCATAAGTTGGAGTTATAGTACCCGCATTAGTTATTGTTCCTGATCCTCCAGTCCATGTTACACTAGTTGCCCCATTGGACAATGCTGCGGATAAAGTAGGAGGTGTACTTGAGCAAAGTGTTGTTGTAGCAGGGCCGGGGCTTACAACAACCTTTGGAGCTGTTGTAATAAGTATAATTGCACTATCCTTTACAGCGGGACATCCCTGCCCTACAAGATCTGGATCTGCTGTAGTTAAATAGAGTTTTATTTGACCTGCAGCAACCTCAGCAGGTTTTCCATTGTATGTTGCGTTTGAAACGGTTTGTGAAGAAAACCCTGAATTAATAAGTGGAGAGGAACTAGTCCATGTTATACCCAAAAGACCAGGTGTTCTTGCCCCAGCCAAGGTAAGGTTAGGGCTGGTGCTACATACATTTGGATAAATACCTGCATCCACTGTAGCAGGAACATTCATTGTCACTTTTAAAATACCACTTTGAGGACTAGTACAAGTATTATATTGATTGGTCATTGTAGCTGTGAATGTATCTGTAACTGCTAATACACCAGGAGAATAGTAAGAAGGTCCACCACCTGCAGCGGATATATAAGAACTTGATAACAGAGTACCATTATTATAACGGTACCACTTTACAGTACCATTAGTAAGCACATTCATCTGCATGTTTGTAACAAAATCTCCCTGACATAATGGAAGAGGGGTTACTGCACTTGGAACTACGGGAGTTCTATCTATGTAAACGTTCTTGGTAACTTGATTTGCACACCCGGTTGTAGCATCAGTAAAATCAAGCACAACGGAAAACACACTTCCAGATGCAGAAATTGGAGGCACACTTCTATTTAAATAGTATGTACCTGCAGTATTTGAGATTAAACCAACAGTTGGTGATGAGAAGACTGCGGAACCACCAGTTGCAGGAGTTGCAACCAATGCTTCAGGGGCTGCATTTTGACAACTCCAACCAAGCAATGGATTTACAATACTTATTGTTGGACGAAGGTTAATATTTACAACTATTGGACTGCTCCATAACGGCAATGAAAATGTAAATCCAAAGAATGAAATGTCATAAATATAAAAGTATCTTACCTGCTTTCCACCAGGCCCACCTTGTGCAGGTTGGGACAAATAATTCGGATCGAAAGTGGCAGTATATACATAAGATCCAGGGCTACCACTAGTAATTGTTGTTGCCTGAGGTACCCATATACCAGTTGCTTCATTATATATTTCAAATGAATAACCATGTGCATTAACATCTGTTTGTAAAACATGCATCAACACTGCAGCA
>JANYCO010000044.1 GCA_025360235.1 Cytophagales bacterium | reverse complement strand
CTGTAGTCCCGCTTAACGTTATTCGTTGATTGATGCCTGGCAGATCCGAACCTAAGAGTATTGCTCCTGCAACAGTGATATTGATACTATGCGGCCCTGCAGAACCGTTGGCCTGATTTATACAATAGCGCAAATCTCCTGATGTACCTGCACCAGCTCCGGCATCTCCTAGACTATTAACTGTATATGTAGTAGAAAAGGAGGAAGCCGACAATACCACTACCAGTAAGACTGTGATAGTTGTTTTGCGGATAAAGATGATTTTTTGATCTGGTTTCATGGCTTGTTTGTTAATTAAATAATGATTGTTTTAACACTATTTATCTTACTTAATTCAGGTAAATAGAAAGCCTGTTTCATTTCTTAGTGTAAATTAAACAAGTATTTTTTTAATTAACAAAGAAAAACCGATTAAAAATTTACATAAAAAATTATAAATCAGTTATTTATGATTATTAAAGATCGTTTAATGACCAATTCGTAACTGATAAATTAAAATTTAATTAATTGATATATAATAAATTATAAAAATTATTAAGAAGAGGAAATAACGGATAATAAACAATATTTTAATACTATAGATAAATGAAATAATACAATTTTAAATACTTATTAAAATGCAGCGATTACCAAAAACTAATAATAAGATTGATCGACCAGTAAATTTTAAAGTTAAATAATTGCTGTTTTCGAACTAAGAACCTTATTACTTTTAAAATGGAAAAAAACAATGTATTTATTTTCAGGTAATTATAGCTAAACGCAATAAAAATTAATGCAGTAAACTCAAAAACTGTTCTAATCTTATATTAAAACAATATCTAATTAAATTATTTTGATAATTAGATGCAATGATTATAATTAAAATATTGATTATTAATATTTTATAATATTAATAAAGTATCCACATTTTATTACTTTGAGGATAAAAATGTTCATTTTAGTTGCGTGATGAAGATACGATTGCAATTTATACTTACTTTATTCACAATCATCATGGTTGTGAACACCCTTTCCGCACAAACCTACACATGGAGTAACGTAGCCATTGGCGGTGGTGGATTTGTATCCGGAATTATTACAAGCAAAACCCAGGCAAACCTGATGTATGCCCGCACTGATGTAGGTGGTGCCTACCGATGGGATGTTACTACAAGTAGATGGATCCCTTTATTGGACTGGAATTCAATCAATGAAACAGGTTATCAAGGGGTAGAGTCGGTGGCCTTGGATCAACAGAACTCTAGCAGAGTATACATGTTGGTGGGAACTTCTTATTTTAACGGTGGCAAAACAGCCATTCTCCGGTCAACCGATTATGGTGCTACGTTTAGCCTTACCGACGTAACAGCGCAGTTTCCTGCCCATGGAAATGGCATGGGAAGACAAAATGGAGAACGTCTGGCTGTAGATCCTAACAATGCCAACATTCTTTTTTGCGGAAGCCGAGCAAATGGCTTATGGAAAAGTACTAATGCAGGTGTAAGTTTCACTAATGTTGCTTCGCTTGGCGTTACTACGACCTCTAATGCAAACGGAATTAATTTTGTTGTTTTTGATCCCACAGGAACTGTTGGTAGTGCTACACAAACTTTTTTTGTCGGAGTTTCAAGAACGACTGGAGAAGGAGTTAACTTATATAAAACAACTAATGGCGGTACTTCCTTTACTGCAATAGCAGGAGCTCCTGCATTAATGCCACAAAGAGCAGTATTGGCAAGTGATAAAAATTTATACATTACTTATGCAGATAAAGAGGGGCCATGGAATATTGGTTCCGGCCAAATCTGGAAATACAATACCACTACCAATATTTGGACAAATATTACACCTGCTGGTTTTACAACAGGATTTGGCGGGATCAGTGTAGACCCTGCAAACCCTAACAGAATAATAGCTTCTACTATGAACGTTTACCAATTTCAATATGTAGATGGCGGAGGTAATAATGTTTGGGGCGATCGAATGTTTTTGAGTACTAATGGAGGTACAAGCTGGACAGACCTAGTAGGATCAGGGCTTACGTTGAATCCGAATACCTGTACCTGGATTTATGGAAACTCCATTCACTGGGCTGGTTGTATTGAGTTCAATCCCTTTAATACCGCTCAAGCCTTTGTGATTTCAGGAAACGGTCTTTTCATGTGCAACAATGTTAATACAACCAACTCTACATGGATCTTTGACGCAATAGGTATAGAAGAAACCGTTCCGCTTGATATCGTCAGCATGACAGGTGGCCCTTTGGTTTCAGTGATCGGTGATTACGATGGATTCAAACATACGAGCATTACCAGTTATTCTCCAATACACAATCCGAGAATGGGTACTACTACCGGACTTGCTTTCGCTGCGAGTAATATCAATAAACTACTTCGGGTAGGAGGTGATGCTACAAATGGTGGTAAAATGTATTACACCACGAATCAAGGTACAAGTTGGACACTCTGCTCTTCGATAAATGGCTATCAGGGAAAAGTAGCTATCTCCGCAGATGGCAGTACTTTTATTCATTGTCCATCTGGTTCATCCACACTCTACCGGTCTGTCAATAATGGCAACTCTTGGACAACTTGCAATGGCGTAAGTATACAAGATGCTGTTCCGGTTGCAGATATGGTCAATACGAATAAAATTTATGCTTATAATAATAACAGTGGATCAATGATGATAAGCACTGATGCCGGAGCTAATTTTAGTGCAACTGGTTCTCCCGGAACAGGAGGTTCAAAAATAATCAGAACAGTTCCCGGACTTGAAGGCCATATCTGGATTGCTATGTATGGAGGGGGCTTAAAGCGTTCTACAAATTCAGGCGCTACTTTTACCACCATTGCAGGTGTCACCACCTGTGACGCGATTGGCCTAGGGATGGCGGCTCCTGCTGCTGGTTACCATACCATTTATATTTGGGGAACTGTAGGTGGCATAACAGGAGTTTTCCGTTCCATAGATCAAGGTACAACTTGGGTAAGGGTTAACGATGATGCTCATGAATATGGAGGACCGGGCAATGGCCAGTTTGTGATCGGAGATATGAATGTTTATGGCAGGGTTTATATGAGCACTGTAGGAAGAGGTATCGCTTATGCCGACGTTACCGTTCCGGCTCCTGTGGAACTCCTGTCTTTTACTGCCAATAAAGAACAAAGCAATGTTATTTTAGCATGGCAAACTGCTCTTGAAGTTAACAATAGTCATTTTGTTTTGGAAAAAAGTGAAGACGGAAATAAATTTACTGAATTAACAACAATAAAAGGAAAAGGGAATTCTTCAACAATACAATCTTACAGCTTTGAAGATAGTTCACCTTCTTCCAAAACCATTTATTATCGTTTGAAACAAGTCGACTACAATGGAGAATATGTTTATTCTGAAACGATAAAAATTTATGTGGAAAGTTCTTTCTCTCTACAGCTCGCTCCTAACCCTGCCGGAAGCTATATAGATCTTATCGGAAACCTTTCCGAATCTTCCACCTTTGAGATTTGGGATATTTATGGGATAATTGTTGTTCAGGAAAAAATAATTTCAGAAAAACAATTATCCCATAAATATCCCAAATCTCAAAGGTGGAAGATTCGGA
>JANYCO010000042.1 GCA_025360235.1 Cytophagales bacterium | reverse complement strand
ACTAAGTGATATCTTTTTGAGACTAATCAAAATGATTATCGCTCCTATAGTATTTTCAACACTTGTGGTAGGTATTTCCAAACTGGGAGATTTTAAAACGGTGGGTAGAATTGGAATAAAAACATTGGCCTACTTTTATTTTGCTACAATTATTTCGCTAACACTAGGTTTAGTTTTGGTAAATATTTTCAAGCCAGGATTATCAATGCATCTGAGTTTGCCCAGTACTGGTGCAGAAACTGGTATTGCCACTAGTGGCGGTACATTCAGCGATTTCCTTTTAAGAATATTCCCTACAAGTTTTATTGATAGTATGGCTAAAAATGAAATTCTTCCTATTTTAGTTTTTTCAATATTCTTCGGTGTGGCGCTTACTTCGATTGGAGAGAAAGGAAAACCAATTTTGAATGTATTAGATTCATTGGCTGAGGCGATGTTCAAAGTAACGGGTTTCGTAATGCATTTTGCCCCAATTGGAGTCTTTGGAGCATTGGCCGCAATTATTTCCAAACAAGGCCTGGGGATACTCTCTGGCTATTTGTATTTAATCGTTTGTTATTATGGAGGGTTATTATTTTTCTGTTTCATAATTCTTGGATTGATCTGTTATGTTTTAAAAATAGATTTCATTGGTTTATTCAGGGCCGTAAAAGAACCAGGGCTTATCGCCTTTAGTACAGCCACCTCTGAGAGTGCGTTTCCTAAATTAGTTTTAGCGCTGGAAAAATTTGGTTGTCCACCAAAAATTGTTGGTTTCGTTTTACCACTTGGTTATTCTTTTAATCTTGACGGCTCGATGATGAACATGACTTTTGCTACGATGTTTATTGCTCAGGCTTATGGAATGGACATTTCCATTGATCAACAAATTACTATGATGCTGATATTATTAGTTGCGAGTAAAGGAGTAGCTGGCGTTCCTAGAGCTTCGCTGGTAGTTGTAGCCAGTATGCTAAGTACTTTCAATATTCCAGCAGAGGGCTTATTATTACTTCTTGGCATAGATCAGATTCTCGATATGGGGCGCTCTGCCACCAATGTCTTTGGCAATGCTGTAGCTACTTGTGTGGTGAGCAAGTGGGAGAGGAATTCAATTACGAATTAAAAATTACGAAAGGCCTTTAAAATTATCTTTAACTTAAATAACAAAATGAAGTTATGGGATTACCTCTAGTTATTTTAGTTCTCGTTGCAATAGGATATAGTTCTTATGGAATTGCGAGAAATTTTTTTCATTTATTAATTTCTTAAAGGCTTAGATGGGCACTATTTTTTAGTAAACTATCCTTCATTCATTGTATTTTTTCTTTTATTTCATTCATCCTTATTATAATTGTATTAAACAATATCGAATTCCCAAAATAATTTTTTGCTCTTTAGCCTTTGCTGGCGTCCCCACCAGCGAAACAAAATAGTGTACCACAATAAAAATTCCACCTTTCAGTTATATCCCAAAACCGGTTATCATGAAAGGCTTATCTATAGTGTTATTTGGCTTTATTCTATTTGTTTCGACTTCCTGTCAAAACAATTTGGAAGAAACTACTAATACAAAAATAGCCAGCATAGACAATCACATTTCAACTTCTCAGCCCTACAAATCAGCAACCATCAGGCCAATTTATACTTCAGGATTTTCGAAGAGAAAAAATATTGAAGCAAGCTCTGAAACCCTTTTACTTCCCCCAAATATTGATCTAACAGAGATCTCTGTTTTTTCTGGTCTATCGAATGAACAAGCACTTACTGCTATGTTCTCAAAATTAGCAGAGCCACTTCAAACATTTTATATTGACCCAAAAAAAGACACTACTATTATTGGAGCAAGAGGTGCCATCTTCGAAATAAAAACTGGCACACTGGTATTTGCAAACAACAAACCAGTGGTGAAAACAATAAAATTTGAGGTGAATGAATACGTTGACAAATTAGAATTTATTTATGCAAGTTTGAGTACGAATACGCATAAGGGAGAAATGCTAGAGAGTGGCGGAATGCTTTTATTGAAAGCCTATTCAGAAAATGAACCCCTAACGATTGCAAAAGGGAAATCTATACAATTTCAGATACCGACAACTGCAGCCAAGGAAGATATGGAATTGTTTTCTGGCATGAAAGACAGTCATGGAACGGTGAAATGGAATACCACTAAAAAAGATAAAGCATCCAGATCACCCATTTCAAGAAAGAAGAAAATTAAGAAAGCGAAAAAGGAAAGGGTAATAATTGAAGAAACAGTTTGCGTGAACTACTTATCAGGAGAAGAAATTTATTCCTACAATTACTTCAACCCTGGTCGAACTACTTTTTTTAAAAAGGAAAAATTAGACACCGTCACTATCCATTTTGAGATTGATGAGAACAATATCATAAAAAACAGCTGGTCAAAAAGGAGTGTCAACAGAATAAGAAAAACGAAGCCTGCCTTTTCGCCATACAAAAGGAGTGCATTTTTAAATATGAGTCAGGCATATCGTGATCCCTCGGTTATAAAAGAAAATGATAAAATAAATCTTAATAGAGATTATGAAGTAAGTTCGGGCTTTTATAATGCGGAGTATTTTTATATCAAGAAATCCTGGTTAAAAACGAAAAAAGAAAAAAAGAACAGAGCTAAAACGCTGGTCTTCTCAATGCAACGAATCAGCGTTTCTTCTGATACTTTAGAAAAAATTCAAATTGCCGAAGAAGAAGCATATATGAAAAATATTGAAAGCAAATTATCTGTTGAGGGACCAACAAATATAGATCAATTAGAAGTCGATTATTATATTTTTAATACTGCACAACTTGGCTATATCAATGTAGATCGTTTCTTACACATGAATTGTCCTAAAACAAAATTTGTAGTGAAAAATAAAAACCTCGAAACGAGTACGATCAGCCTAGTATTTAAAAACTACAATTCAGTACTCCGAGGATTTGAAGAAAATGGAAAAGTAAATTTTGGTACGGTTCCCATTGGAGAGAGGGTAACGATTGTTGCCATCAAAATGAATAATGGAATACCAATGATCTGTATGAAAGAAACCAGAATAGAGCGGGAAAAATTTGAACAGCCCCTCGAATTCAAACCTGTGAGTCTGGTCGAATTAAAAGAAGAGATGAAGAAAATAAATAAATAAAATTATTTACTACTTTTCTCCTCTCTTTCCTCCTTTAAATCTATTTCTGAAATTTCAACCGAATAACTTCTTTCTCTGTAAGAAATCTCCAGTTTCCTCTTGTCAAATCTTTTTTAGTAAGACCTGAGTACATTGTACGGTCAAGGCGTTCTACTTCGTAGCCGAGGTGTTCAAATATTCTACGCACAATTCTATTTCTGCCTTCGTGAATTTCTAATCCTAAAACTTTTTTAGAGCCTTCTCCATAAGCAATAGCATCCACTTTCACCGGACCATCTTCCAAAACAATATCACCGGCTTCTATCTTATTGAAGTCCTCACGATCAAGTGGGCGGTCGAGTTCTACCTGGTAAACTTTGCTTATTTTATTAGATGGGTGTGTTAATTTTTCTGCCAGTTCGCCATCGTTGGTAAGAATTATTAAACCAGTAGTATTTCTATCCAACCTTCCTACAGGATAAACTCTTTCCGTGCAAGCGCCTGCTACCAATTGCATCACTGTTTTGCGTTCCTGAGGATCGTCCATTGTTGTGATAAAATCTTTTGGTTTGTTGAGCAGTAGATAAACAAATTTTTCTCTTTTCAGGGTTCCACCGTCGTAACGTACAACATCACCTTGTTTTACTTTATAACCCATTTCGGTTATTACGGTTCCATTTACCTCAACTAAACCTTGTGAAATTAATTCGTCGGCATCGCGACGGGAGCATACGCCAGAGTTGGCGATATATCGGTTCAAACGAACAAGTCCGTTTTCATCATCAGACGTACTCTTTTTTAGAACGCCAGGAGAAGCTGTTGTTCGTCTTTTATATCTTTCGGAATTTTTATTTTTGTCACCATAGGTTTTACCTTTGGTATCTTCAGAATTTTTTCGGTAGGATCTTTTTTCTGTTCCTTCTTTCTTAAATTCTTTTGGAGTTTCTCGATCTCTTCGTTCTGGCTTATCTTTTCTACTGTCAGATTTTTTGCGATCATCAAAAGTTTTTCCAGTGCCAGTACCTGTACGTGGTTTTGTGCCGAAGGCTGGCTTCTTTCCGAAGGCTGGTTTTTCTCTTGGGGTAGATTTTGATCCGTCTCCTGTTCCGAAGGCTGGTTTTCTATCTCTTGAGCTAGTTCTTTTGCTATCACCATCAACTTTTCCAAAGCGCTTATTTGCATCAGTTGTGTTGCGGCTTTTTGTAGGTCCGGATCCAGTGCGAGTGCCTGGTTTTGATTTAAAATTTCTTGGCTCAGTCTTCTCAGCGCCTTTATATTTCTTTCCAAGGCCTGTGTATCGAGTTCCAGTGGAAGTGGATTTTGATTTTCCTCTTGAATCTCCAGGCTTGTCATCAGATGAGTATTTTTTTCCAGTTTCAGTTTTCTTTCCTTTAAAAGCTTTCTCCACCTTATCGGTTAAGGGATGCTTTTTGTCCCGCTTATTGTTCTTCACGTGCTCTTCGTTTATAACTGCACTCCTGACGGGTTA
This sequence comes from Cytophagales bacterium, assembly GCA_025360235.1. Taxonomy (GTDB): domain Bacteria; phylum Bacteroidota; class Bacteroidia; order Cytophagales; family Cytophagaceae; genus JANYCO01. Next base: position 3,122 of record JANYCO010000042.1, on the reverse strand, counting down.
CGCAGTCTGGTTTGTTATCTCAACAATCCGTATTCCGTCTATTGACGGATCGTTTTTACTATTGTTCCGGTTCGCTCTTTTCTTCAGTAGAAGTAGACGAATCCTGAGGAGTTTCTTCGGCCAGCATTGTACTTGCTACAAATGCCATATCGTTTTCCTCGCCGATAGTATTTTCTTCTTTGGCAAAATCTTTTGGATTAGGAAGATCTTTCAAATCATTGATGCCAAAATATTCCATAAATTTATCACTGGTACCATACAATACAGGTCTTCCCACACCATCTGATTTACCTCTGATTTCAACTAATTCTTTCTCCAACAATTTCTGAATAGCATAATCGCAATTCACCCCTCTTATTTGTTCGATCTGTGTTTTTGTTATCGGTTGTTTGTAAGCAATAATTGCTATAGTCTCCAACGCAGAAGTGGAAAGTCTTTTCTTTGATTTTTGTTTCAGGAAAATACTTAAACTTGACTGATAAGCTGGCTTTGTGAGAAACTGGTATCCTCCTCCAATTTTATATACTTGAAAAGGGAATGTATCAGCTTCATATTTCAAAAGCAACGCTTCTAAAGCCGCTATTACATCTGCTTCCGGAACATCCGCTTCAAACATTTCGGATAAACATTGTCTGATGTCTTCTGGTTTTACAGATTCCTGTGAACAGAAGATTAAAGCTTCAATATGGTTTTGTAAGAAATCCATTTTATCTGCGGTTTAATTTAGCTTCGATTGAATGTTGTGTGTGTGGCACTGCTTTTAGTCTTTCTTTAGGAATTAATTTACCAGTATCGATACAGATACCATAAGTGCCATTTTTAATTCTTGCCACAGCATTTTCCAGTTGTGTTACAAATTTCTGTTGTCTAACTGCCAACTGAGAGAAATTTTCTTTCTCCAAAGTATCGGCACCATCTTCAAGCAATTTCATAGTACCTCCTGTATTATCAGTACCCTGATCGTTCTTTTTGCTCAACATTTCTTTCATATAGACCAGTTCTTTTTTGGCCTTATCAAGCTTGTCAACGATGAGTATTTCAAATTCTTTCAACTCCTCTTCCGAATATCTTAGTTTCTCTTCTCCCATAGTATCAATTTCTATTTTCTTCTTGTTAATTATTGCTTCCGGTCTTCGACCTGTGCGTAGCACAACACCTAATTCAAAGTTACCAGGATTTTTCTTACTAACCTTAGTCATGGTGTTATTTTTGTTTTGTACGGTTTTAGTCGCTATAGTGTTTGATTTAGGGGTTGTTTTAACCACTGCTTTTGTGCTTTTAGTAGCTTTGGCAGTTACTTTTTTAACAACTTTAACAGCCTTCTTTTTTGTTACCCCGTTGGAAACTGCTTTTTTAACAGTAGCTGTTGTTTTTTTAACTTTTGTTGCCACTTTAACTTTTGTGGCGGTTTTGGGTTTTGACTTCTTCTTGCTTTCTACTTTTTTGGCCTTCTCAGTTTTCCCCTTTTTATTGCTTTTAGCCATAATAAAGTAAGGTTATAAGGTTTATTGTACTTGGTAAGTATTCACAAATTTACTATAAAATTACTAGATGGCAGGAGCATTTTATCCACATTGAATACCAAGGATATATGCCTGAAAATGAGAAGAAAGTTGTTGTAATTTAAGAAGTTATCGGCCCGTTATTCCTTCTCCAGAAAAGACCTGTTCTCCTTGTACCATTTAAAAAGTATTTGCAATCCTTCCTTGACTTTGAATTTTGGGTCATATCCTAAGAAGGTTTTTGCCTGAGAGATATCCGCATGACTATCCCGGATGTCTCCTGAACGTGGGTCAACATATTGCGCCGGGATTTTAATTCCTGAAATTTCCTGAAGGTCTTTGTACAAATCATTTAAGGATATTCTGCCACCAACAGCCACGTTATAAACTTTATTGAAAGCATCAGGATGCTCCGTGAAAGCTGCTCTGATATTTGCTTGTACAGCATTTTCTACAAAGGTAAAATCTCTTGTTTGTGTCCCGTCTCCATTAATTGCAGGACTCTTACCATCAAGTAAGGCATATATAAATAATGGTATCACTGCAGCATAAGGATTTTTAGGATTTTGTCTGGGTCCAAAAATATTGAAGTAGCGAAGGCCAATGGTCTTTATTCCATAGACATCTCCAAACACATTTGCGTACAACTCATTTACTCTTTTAGTAACGGCATAAGGAGAAAGCGCATTCCCAATAATATCCTCTTTTTTAGGCATCAGATGACTGTCGCCGTATACTGAAGAAGAGGATGCATAAATAAATCGTTGAACACCGGAATCTTTAGCGGCAACAAGCATATTGAGAAAGCCAGTAATATTAGCTGCATTTGTTGCTAACGGAAACTCTATGCTTCTTGGAACAGAGCCTAAGGCTGCCTGATGAAAAACTATGTCCACCTTTTCGCATGCCTTAACACAGCTTTTTTCGTCAAGCAGATCACCATTTATAAATTCAAAAGCTGGATTGGAAATAAAAGGTTCAACATTTTTATAATAACCATTGCTAAGATTATCAAACACTTTTACTTTTCCCGCTTTGTATTTAAGTAAATACTCTACAAGGTTAGAGCCAATAAATCCGGCTCCTCCTGTAACAAGAAATGTCTTATTGCTTATATCGCAATGATGGTAATTATTTTCAAACATTATTTAATATTTTTAAACGAATCTAATACAGTTCGTTCTTTATAAACTCCAATAGGTAAATCCTTTTAATTTATTCCTGAAAATCCCTTTGATATCAATAAAGACAGGATTTTTAGCAGCAATAGAATTAAAATAATCTCCATTTAGATCACTGTACGCTCTATGCATTACTGCCATTACAATAGCATCGTAATTATTCCCAACCTTCTCTATCATTTCTAAACCATATTCATGTTTAAATTCTTCGGCAGAAGCAAGAGGGTCTACAACATCCACCTGCAAACTAAATTCTTTTAGTTCACGAATAATATCTACTACTTTTGAATTACGAATATCTTCTACATTTTCTTTGAAAGTAGCACCCATTATAAGCACACGTGACTTTGCTATTTCTTTGCCGGACTGAATTAAAAGCTTTACTGTATTCTTGGCAATGTAAGCGCCCATACTATCGTTGATGTACCGGCCACTTAAG
>JANYCO010000040.1 GCA_025360235.1 Cytophagales bacterium | reverse complement strand
CCCGAATGACAAGCGTCCATGAATAGTATTTTTTTTCTTTGAGGAATGCCATCCATTATACTTTCCAATGCTTCATAGGAAAGCCCTCGTGTAGATGGATTTGTAAAATCAACATCGGTGGTAGCTATATAGTAATCCAGTTCGCTGTCTAACAGGCCGTGAGAAGAAACCATGAGCATTACTACATCGTCTGGCTTTCCGGCCATGAGCTTTGCTTTTACGGCAAGGATATTTTCTTTGGTGGCTTTGTCGTTTACAATACTAAAAGACTGCACAGAAGAATATTGTGCAGATGCATTTGATTTGAAAAGTTCTGTTAGATCTCCCGCGTCTTTGGCGGCAAATTGTAAATTCATTTTAGCGTCTTTGTAATTGGAAATACCCACGGTGATTAAATACAAAACAGGTTTTGTTGCTGGTGCGTCACAAAATATTTCCAAATGTTCAGAAAGAGATTCCACACCTTTTTCGTTTATACAACTTACCTTAATTTTGTTAACGCCACTTGAAAGCGTAATATTGATAGGCTGTTCGAGCTGTTTTATTTTTTTTGTTTTTAATTCAATGCCTTTCATACCATAAAGTGGGACATCATTCACAGATACATAGATTCTGTCCAATTGATATTTACTATCCGAAACATTAAACGAAAGACTAAGTGTTTTACTTTTAGTGGTCAATGGTATATTTTTTGTTATTAGTTTTACCACAGGGTGATGAAGTTCTTTGCTGAACATATCCTCTGAAAAGTCCAGCTTTTTCAAACGTTTTTTATAAGCTTTGGAATAAGAATCAATAAGACCGGGACTGATTCCTGAAAGACTTCCTAATACTTTGTCTGGTCGGTTGTATTGAAGATCAAACTGTTCGAATTCGTACACTTTAAAATTTACGATATAGTGTACCGCCTTAGTCCCCCCTTTGCTGCTCATATAATAATTATCAGGATTGTATATTAGGTAATCGTTATTCTTGCCTCCTAGTATAATATAATTGAGTACTTCTTTTTGAGTTTCCATACTCCACATTTTCATAAAACCATCGTCGTTGGAGCGGGTCATTAAATATTTTCCATCGGGAGAAACGGTTAGATTATTGATTAGTCCACTATGGCCAATAAAAACTTTTTTATCTGCTCCGGAGGTTAGGTCAGTAAGGTGAATGTTGTTTTTGTCATCCGTATGAAAAAATAATCCAGGACCGGTGAATAGTTTAGACGCGTCATTAAAATTTCCGAAAAAATTTCGAATGCTTTTCCCGTCTGATATACGCCATAGGTCCATCATCTGAGTGTACTTGCTGTTGAGGTCTACAATTTCCCAGCCTGGGATCCGGTCGTACACATCTGTTCTTGAAAGAATATATTTATTGTCGTCTGAAAATTTTAATTGTATTACACTTCCTTCCACAGGCCCTTGCAAGGTTGAAATAAGTTTGTTTGTATTGAAATCCCAGATCTTTATTTTATTTGGACCTGAATAGCTAAAGGTGCCAAAACTTTTATTTCCGCCTCCTGCAGCGATCATACTCCCATCTTTACTAAAAGTGATACTGTTAACAGGATGATCGAATCCGGTTATCGTGCGTAGGGTCGTACTCGTTTGTATATTCCACACCCGAATAGTTTTGTCCCAGGCCCCAGATACAATATATTTTCCGTCAGGACTAAAAGCTAAACAAGAAACCCTTTCCGTATGACCTTTGTATTTTTTAAATTCTTTTCCCGTTTCTGTTTCCCATACTTTGAATGAAAGTTCCTCACTTTGAGCTGCCAGATATTTATCATCAGGACTAAAAGAAAGGGAAGAAATCCATTTTGTATATACACTCATGGAACGCATCAGCTTTCCATTTTCAAGGTTCCAGATCTTGATAGATTTGTCAAGGCCTGCGGTTGCTATCCACTTACCATTGTTGCTGAAGGTTAGAGATGTGATATCATCCGTATGTGCCTGAAAATTTTTAAACAAAGCTCCGGCGTATAAATCCCATAAGACCAGACGGGTTGAATCCTGAATCCATACCGCATATTTTCCATCAGGGGAAAAGCGGGAGAAGTTCACTCCTTTTACATAACTTTTGAATTCTTTTAAAATTCTGCCACTGGAAGCGTCAAGAAGATAAATAGCGCTATAGGTCATTATGCTATCTCTTTTTGCAATCAGGTAATTTGTTCCGGGTATTGTGGAGATTTGTCCGTAAGGCAATGTTATAAAATCATTTTTGATAGATTTTAAATCATAGGCCCTGCAGGAAGAATAATTGTATGTCATGAGAAGAAAACTCCCGTCATCCGCAATACCAGAATGATCGAACATGCTTGAGCTTTTTGGAATTTGTTTAAAAAGTTTTCCATCAGCCAATGTATACATATCTACCATTGGTTCGAAGGTTTTAGAAACAATTAAATATTTTCCGTCAGCAGAAATGGAAACATTGTCTTTTGTATCGATTTTTATGGAAATATTTTCCAATACATTTGTAGGAAGACTTATACGTTTTACTTCTTGATCGTTCTGAAAATATAGAAATTTAGAATCTTTTGTAAACTGGGGTAATTGTTTAGTGTCAAGGTTTCTGTAATCGGGTTGTTCAAAAATTATCTTCTGAAGACTCTTCCCTGTAGAAATCTCCCAAAGCCCGATACTTTTGTTGCTGATAGCAGCAAGGTATAATCCATTGTTACTTACGGTGTATGTTTTTATCTCATCGTCCAGAGAGAATGTCTTTAGGCTTGCTTCCTGACGGCCACTGGAAAGAAAAATTTTATTATTGTCTGGCGGATTGCGGTTCATATATAGAATATTGGTAGAGCCCACCACAAGTCGCGCCATTTCATACATACCTCCGGATACGTCGATCTGATAAACTTCCTTTCCCGTTTTAACTTCTAATACACGAATTGTTTTTTCCCTTTTACCTACAGTCTCCAAAAGGTATTTCCCATCTGTGGAAAAATGAATACTAATAATTTCGTTCGTATCTTTTTTAAAGGTGAGTAATTCTCTTGCGGTACTTATATCCCAAAGTTTAATTACTTTGTCATAGGGGGAGGCTGTTGCTAAAAATTGTCCATCCGGACTAACTGCATATTCTGAGATGTAGCCGGTGTGGCCAAGCTGCACCTTCATTTGAGGTTTTTCATTTACCTCAATTTCTGGTTTGTCTTTTTTTGTTTCTGTTTTATTATCTTCCTTATTATCTTTTTTGCTTTTTCCTTTCTGAGCGTTTATCTCAAGGAGAGAGAAAATGAGGAGGAAGCCAATTAAAAATATTTTTTTTTCGTTCATGTTTTTCTAATAGTCACCAATATTTTTCTTAACCC
>JANYCO010000020.1 GCA_025360235.1 Cytophagales bacterium | reverse complement strand
TAGTAATTTTTTCATAATCCTTAAATTAATTTTAATTACTATTTTGGGTTTTTGTATAATTAATGTATTTTTTACAATAATATATTGTGTAATTTATACATAACTGATTATATATACAAATTAACACATGAAAAGTAACCCCAATAATTTCAGAATTATTTGAAATTATTATAACGGCTAAAAAAGGTTAAAAATACAGCTAATTAAGGCTTTAATAAGTTGGGTGTAACCAAAAAAGGGAAGATAAAGCATTGCTTTATCTTCCCTTTTCCCAAATAACCAATTCTTTGTTTTATACAATTATGAATTTTACCGCTTTACTTATTCTTAAGCAATTTTCTCACATCAGACTTATCTCCCGAAACCACTTTTAAGAAATAGATTCCTTCTGGTTGGTTGGTCAAGTCTACTGATAAATTTGAATTATTTGAAATAATATTTCCAAGACGATCTGAAATCACGACTTGATCGATTTGCTCTTCTGAATTAATCGTATAAACTCCAGCAGATGGATTTGGTCCAACAGAGAAACTTATGGAATTGTTTTTATCGTTGATACCCGCTACTATATTAAAATTGGAAGCACTTTGAGTTGTTCCACCAGGATTGGTTATTTTAATTTTTCCTGCAACAGCTCCTGCTGGAACTGTGATATCAAAACTGGTCGAAGTTAAGTTAGAAACAACAGCAACTACATTACCTATTTTTACGGTTGTTACATAATTGAAATTAGTACCATTCACTGTAATAACATCGCCTATTGCACCAGATAAGGCAGACAAAGAGGATATTGTTGGAACTGAATAGTCGAAAAATTGAAATGCGTCAATAAATACTTGACCTGTGTCTGCGCCTGCTTGGGTGGCATCTGAGTTCCATGCCGCTTGAATGGCAAAATCTATGAATTTAGAGGCTCCTGGATTATATGAACTGTCAACATGGATAAATTGTGTAAGTGGGATGCTTTTAATACCATCAGGTGTAGTTCCATTTCCAATTTCAACAGCGGGACTCAAATTTCCTAAGCTATCTTTTAAGGTAAACATAAGTTGAGTACCTGGTTTTAGGCCTAAACTTTTAAATGACAAATTCATATGAGTATAACCGGTAAGATCATAATACCACCAGTTGTTATAAGCAATCTCACCTCCTGCCCAATAGGCAGCAGTTCCAAGCTTAAAATCAAACAAAAAATTATTCGCTCCTTCATAGGGTACTCCAACAGAACTTGTAGATGCCGGAGTTGTAACAAAACCATTCGCCCAGCTCATGGTAAGGTTGTTTGTACTGGTTGCGTCTCTATATACATCAATGGCTGCTTTCTGTCCATTGGTGTTTATAACGAACATCAATATGATTGTAACTGTTAGTAGTATATTTTTCATAACTTTAAGGTTTTAACTATTTTAAATTTAACTGATATTTTCGTGTCTAATAAACACTACTGATATTAAAGGTATAAATAAAATAGTTAACATAAAAATATTGTCAAAAAAAATAATTATTTCAATATAAAGAGTTGAATTTACACTATATATTAGCCTTATATTCTGACCATTACAAAAAATTACATAATCATTCGAAGCGTAACTGCATTCTTATGTGCATCTAATTGCTCAGCAGAAGCCATTTTTTCGATAACAGGACCTAGTAAACGAATTCCTTCCTGAGAAATATGCTGAAAAGTGATTTTTTTGACGAATGAATCTAGGGAAACACCTGAATAAGCACGTGCATACCCATTTGTAGGCAAAGTATGATTGGTTCCGGAAGCATAATCGCCTGCTGCTTCGGGAGTATAATTTCCTAAAAATACGGAACCCGCATTTTTTATCTTACTAATGAGTTTATCGAAATCTTTTACCTGAATAATCAAATGTTCAGGTGCATACACGTTGATCAATTCCATGGCCTCCTCTATATCTTTTACAAGAATCATTTTACTATTGTCCAGAGCCTTTGCTGCAAATTCCTTTCTCGGCAAAACTTCCAATTGTTTGGCAACTTCTTTTTTAACTTCCTCCAGTACTTTTTTGTTATCACTTACAACAACTGTTTGACTGTCCACCCCATGCTCGGCCTGAGATAAAAGATCGGCTGCTACGAAAGCCGGATTACAGGAATCATCGGCTACTATCGCTACTTCAGAAGGACCCGCAGGCATATCGATAGCAATACCTTCTTTGTTTACCAGTTGCTTTGCTAATGTTACGTATTGATTCCCCGGACCAAATATTTTATAAACCTGAGGAATGGTAGCAGTACCATAAGCCATAGCAGCAATGGCTTGAGCTCCTCCTACTTTGTATATTTTTTTTATTCCTAGAATAGAAGCAGTATACAGAATAGCAGGATTTATTTTGCCTGATTTATCAGGAGGAGTACAAAGCACTATTTCTTCGCAACCAGCTATATTTGCTGGTATTCCAAGCATTAAGATGGTAGAGAAAAGAGGTGCTGTACCTCCGGGTATGTATAATCCTACTTTCGTAATAGGTACTGATTTACGCCAGCAAATTACTCCTTTAGTAGTTTCAATTTTTTTTACTTCTTCTCGCTGCGCCAAATGAAATTTTTCAATATTCACACGAGCGATGTCTATTGCATTTTTTAAATCCTCGGATACTAATTTCCCAGCTTCTTCAATTTGTATATTACTTACTGATAACTCCGATAAAATAACTTTGTCAAATTCTAATGTGAATTTTTTAAGTGCATCATCTCCCTTTTCCTTCACCTGCTGAAGTATTGGAATAACTCTATCCTCAAGGCTCTTCGTCTCAAAGACAGGGCGTTTTAGAAGGGTTTCCCAGTCTGCTTTTTTAGGAAATTCGTAATAATTCATTTGATATTAGATTCTAGATATTAGATCTTAGATCTTAGATTCTAGATAATTGTTTAATGACATTATCTAGAATCTAAGATCTATACAATAATTTTCTCAATTGGCAGAACTAAAATACCCTCTGCTCCTGCTTCTTTTAGTTTTCCAATGATCTCCCAAAATTGATCTTCTTTTACTACTGAATGTAGAGAGCTCCAACCCGGTTCTGCCAATGGCATTACGGTAGGACTCTTTACTCCCGGAAGCAATTTTGTGATCTTATCCAGGGATTTATTTGGAGCATTCAATAATATATATTTAGTATTTTTTGCTGTTTTTACGGAAGTAATTCTAAATAATAATTCGTCTATTATTTTTTTCTTTCCTTCCGATAAGGTAGGGTTAGAAATAAGAATTGCTTCAGAACGAAACACCAGATCTACTTCTTTCAAACCGTTACTAATAAGTGTACTTCCCGAACTTACGATATCACATACAGCATCTGCTAAGCCAATACTTGGAGCGATTTCTACAGAACCACTTATTTCATGAATAAAAGCTTTTACTCCATTATCGTATAAAAAGTCAGATAAAATATTCGGGTAAGAGGTTGCAATCTTTTTGCCTTCCAAACTTTTGGCACTCTGGTAATCCATATTTTTAGGGACTCCAATAGAAAGCCTACATCTAGAAAAACCCAACTTATCCACAGTCAGTACATTTTTTTTCTGCTCTGAAGCTACATTTTCTCCAATTATTCCAATATCCGCAACTCCATCTGCTACATATCCCGGAATATCATCATCACGCAGGTATAAGATCTCGATAGGAAAATTATACGCAGTGGACTTCAGTATAGCTCCACTACTGCTGAAATCTATACTGCATTCTTTTATAAGTTTTATAGAATCTTCACTGAGCCTTCCTGATTTCTGGATAGCTAATCTTAAAATTTCACTCATCTGACTTTAAATTTAGTGCGCAAAAATAACTATAGAAAATTGAAAAACAGTATAAATTCTGTATTATTACTTAGTATTATATAAAAAATCTTATTTAACTTTAACCAACCAAAAGATAACTATACTATGCAAAAATTTCCATTCAACGAAAGATTCAGATACTGGGTTGATAATATTATCAGCAAAGGTACACCAGTATTGATCATTGGACTGGGTATCATCTTTTTCGTAACTGCTTTCATAACAGGTATTATGATCTATATTGCCAATATCTCTGAGGCAGACGGTCCGGGAATGGGCTTTTCAGAATCTTTCTGGCAAAGCTTAATGCACGTTATTGACCAGGGAACTGTAACCGGTGAATCAGGTTGGGCCTATAGAATCATTATGTTTCCGGTTTCAATCATTGGAATTTTATTGGTATCAACGTTAGTTTCCATTCTTAATGCCGGTTTTCAGGAAAAACTGGACGAAATGAAAAAGGGTAAGTCAATGATCCTTGAAGAAAACCAAACTGTAATTCTTGGTTGGTCATCAAAGATATTTCCTATTGTATCTGAATTGATTCTCGCGAACTTGAATCAAAGCAAATCTTGTATTGTGATTTTGGCTGATATGGACAAAACAGAAATGGAAGACGAAATAAAAGTTAAGGTTGGTAAAACAGGAAAAACGAAAGTGATCTGCAGAAGTGGTAACCCAATTGATGTAGACGATCTGAAAATTGCCAACCTAAATGCCGCAAAGTCGATCATTATCGTAGCACCTGAAGAATCAAAAGCTGATACTTATGTGATCAAAACCATCATGGCGATCGTAAATAATCCTTCCAGAAAATCGGCTACCTACAATGTTATTGCTGAGATAAACGAAGACATCAACAAAGATATCGCTAAGCTGGTAGGGAAAGATGAGGTAACGATTTTGGTTGGGAACGAAGTAATTTCCAAAATAACTGTACAAAGCAGCCGTCAATCAGGTCTAAGCATTGTATATAGTAAATTGTTGGGATATGCCGATAATGAAATATACATTCAACCTGTAGGAAATATTGCCGGCCATACCTTTGAGGAATTGTTGTATGGTTTTGAAGACACCTGTGTTATTGGTATTCGTTATGCCAATGGCAATGTAGTAATCAACCCTCCTCTAGACTCTAAACTGGTAAAAGAAGATAAGCTGATCATCATTGCTGAAGACGATGTGGATTTATCTTACCACCATAAACCTGTTAACATCATAGAACTACCCAAGGTAGAAATTAAAAAAGAAATACGTGTTGAAATGCACAAAACGCTTATCCTTGGCTGGAATTCAAATGCCAGAATCGTGGTTAAAGAATTGGACAATTACGTAAATCTGGGTTCAGAAATATATGTAATGGCAGAAGGTGAAGGTCTTTCGGATAAAATAAATGCTCTTTCTTCTGAGTTAAAAAATCAAAGAATCAGATTCAAAGATGCAGACATTAATGATCGTAATGAACTGAATAAACTTGATTTAAAATATTACAATCACATAATCATTATGAGTTACTCTGATATATATCCGCTTCAGGAAGCAGATGCTATCACGCTTATCACATTGATGAATGTTCGTGATATCCTGGATAAATTGCATCACAAAGTTAGTCTGGTTACAGAGATGCTTGACCTGAAAAACAGGGCACTTGCCGATTTATCCAGAGCAGATGACTTTATCATTAGCGACAGAATGATCAGTCTTATCTTAGCGCAGCTTTCTGAGAACAAAGAATTATCCATTGTATTTGACGACTTGTTTGATGCAGACGGAAATGAAATTTATATTAAACCATACAGTAATTATATGCCTGCCGGTACCACCGCAGATTTCTATTCGGTCATAAAAGCTACCACCCAAAAAAATGAAATTGCCTTTGGATATATTATAAATAAGTACGCCGACAATCCAGATAAAAATTACGGTGTTGTTATTAACCCAAATAAATCTGAGAAAATCACTTTCGCTGAAGGCGACAGAATTATTATGATTGCGGAAGAATAACATAAAATTAAAGATTAAGAATTAAAAATTAAGAATGAAGGCATTTACAGAAACAGAACTTGCTTTCGTTGTATTTTTTAATTCTTAATTTTTAATTCTTAATTGATTTATGCCCCACATTCCCTCCTCCTACAAAGCCCCACCCCTTTTTCTTTCAAGACACATTGAGACGATATATCCTGTTGTTTTCAGAGATGTATCTGATGTAAAATATAAAAGAGAAAGACTTGAACTTGCAGATGGAGATTTTCTTGACCTGGACTGGATTAGAAAAGGGTATAATAAATTATTAATTCTTTCTCATGGATTGGAAGGTCAGACCGAGAGTAGGTATTTGAAGGGAATGGCGAGAGCCGCTTCTAATGCTGGTTACGATGTATTGGCATGGAACTACAGAGGCTGCAGTGGAGAAATTAACCGCAATTTTCGTTTCTATCATAGCGGAGAATCTGCTGACTTGGATTTAGTTGTTCAATATGTTCTCTCTCAAAAAATATAT
>JANYCO010000724.1 GCA_025360235.1 Cytophagales bacterium | reverse complement strand
TAATGAAAAAAGCTTTAATAGTTTATAGAAGTACTATGTTTGTGAGAATATAAACATAGACTAAGAAGTGCATAAGTAAAAAATAAAAAATGAAACAGCTAATAATCATCCTACCTATTTTTATTTTTTTTATTTCCTGTGGAAAATCGCCGGAAATAAAATTTGATAAGGAAGGTGTTTCGTTAACCTGCCCTTCAGGTTGGAAAATTACTGATGAGAAAAAGCTGGATAGCATGGGTTATTTCTTGTCTATAGAGAGAGAAGGACTTAATTCCAGTGGAGTATATGCAATGAACTGGATCACCGATAGCATAGACCTGGATAGTTATATTGAAGTGTATAAAGATAACTTAAAGGAGAATATTATATACAAACATTCAGACTTGAAGTTCGATAAGTCAATTTGGGGTAAGTTTAATTCTAATAATTCTTTGGTTTCGACGTATAGCTTAAGTTTAATCGGATTAAAGCACGAAGGTACTATATATGTTTTTTATTCAAATGGGAAAACGGTAACAGTCTTGAAGCAGGGAGCCGTTGAAGATAAAGATAAAAATGAGGAAGGGTTTGAGGTAGTTGAAAAGAGCTTTGTGGTTAAAGAATAATTGAAATTCTGAAATTTAATTATCTAACTTTGTAGAGTGAAAATTTATATTTCTTTATTTCTTATTTTACTTCCGGCGCTTCTTTATGCAAGCGGCGACAGTACAAAAAGTAGATTAATATTCAGTGGTTACCTGGATATTTACTATGCCTATGATTTCGGCAATCCGGCGAATCATTTACGTCCATCGTTTACTTATAATCATAACCGGCATAACGAGGTGAATTTGAATTTAGGGTATGCAAAGGCTGCCTACAACGACAAAGGAGTAAGAGCCAATCTTGCGCTTATGGCCGGAACCTATGCGCAGTATAATCTGGCTTCCGAACAAGGTTTGTTGAAAAATATATTTGAAGCAAATGCGGGAATTAATTTATCAAAGAAAAGACAGTTCTGGTTGGATGCCGGAATCTTTAGTTCTCATATAGGTTTTGAGAGTGCTATATCAAAAGACTGTTGGACACTTACAAGAAGTATAGCTGCTGAAAATTCACCTTACTATGAAAGCGGTGTTAAACTATCGTATACTACTTTAAATGGAAAATGGTTGTTTTCAGGAATGGAGTTGAATGGCTGGCAAAGAATTCGCAGAGTTACGGGTAATAATACTCCAGCCTTTGGTACTCAAGTTGTTTTTAAACCTTCTCCAAAAATCACACTCAATTCCAGTACGTTTATTGGTAATGATAAACCGGACAACAAAATGAGAATGCGGTACTTTCATAATTATTACGGAATTTTCCAGATCACTCCTAGGTGGGGAGTAATTACAGGTTTTGATATTGGAGCAGAGCAAGTGAAAAAAGGAAGTGCTCAGTATAATATTTGGTATACTCCAACGCTTATATCCAGATATAAACTGGCAGAGAAATTTATGATAGCGGCACGAAGTGAATATTATTATGATCCTCACAATGTGATCATAATAATAAGTAAGGGAAAGGGATTTCAAACTTTTGGATATTCTGCAAATCTTGATTATTCCCCGATGGAAAATATTGTACTTAGGTTGGAGGGGAAAGTCTATTCCAGTAAAACTGAAATTTTTAAAAAAGGCAATTCGTCGGTGAGTCAAAATTATTGTATTACTTCTTCTATCGCAGTTAAATTTTAGGCGTTAAATTTTTTTGTCCTAAAACAGAACATTCAACTTTAACACTTTTTTTAATTGTTCCTATTATAGTAAGAGATTTTTGATGAGAAATAATACTACTATCAAGGCTAAAGCAATGATTAGAGCTATAGTGTTTTGTTTACTTTGTTGATTTTCTGACATAATTTTATACGAGTTAATTTTTTTTATCAGTAGCTACCACTACAGGTAGCTTTAATTTGTTTGCAATATCCACTACAAATATAAATTCCTGAACAGGAACAGATTTGTCCACTCTAATTACGAGTGTGGCATTTTGATGTTTTTTGATCTCTTGTTCCAGTAAATTTTTTAATGAGGCTACAACTACTTGTTGTTTGTTTACATAGTAATGGAGTTCCGTATCTATACTTACGTAGATAGTATGTTTGGGTATTTCCTTTGCTGTACTTGCCTTTGGAAGTAGTACCTTTATGGCTTCCGGGCTGGCAAGCGTGGAAACCATAAGAAAGAAAAGCATCAGGAAAAATAAAATATCCGAGAGCGCAGAAGCCTCTATGCCTCCGCCGTCTCTTTTTCTTCTTTTGAATTTCATGCGTGTGGTTTGTGTAAGATGTCCATAAATTCTATTGTTTTTATTTCCATGTCGTTAATCGTGCGGTCAATCATATTGTTTAAATAAACATAGAAGACGTGCGCTATTATACCCACTACTAGTCCAGCTCCGGAGGTTACCATTTTTTCATAGATTCCTCCTGCAATAATACTTATACTTATATTATCTGATATGGAAATATTGTAAAAGGATTTTATCATCCCCGTTACGGTACCCAGAAACCCAAGCATAGGAGCAATTGCAGCAATGGCAGAAAGGAAACTTAAATTTTTTTCCATTTTCGCAATCTCGACATTTGCCATATATTCTATAGCACTTTCAATGTCGCGCATTGGAGAACCTAATCTGTATAAACCTTTCTGAAGCATTTTGGCAATAGTATAATCGGATTGGTCGCAGTAGGAAATCGCACCATTGACATTTCCGTCTTTTAATTGTTGGTTAATATGGGTCAAGAAGTAAGGGTCGTATTTACCTGTTTGTTTGATATAATTATAACGTTCGATAAATAGGTAAACTGAAATGACAGAAAGAAGAAGGATGGGAATCATTACATACCCTCCTTTGAATAGTAAATCTAAAAGAGAGATTCCTTGTTCTGAATTGTTGACCACAGAAGTATCGGTCATTATTTGTAATAGAATAAATGAGATATTCATAGTGTAAATAGCTAAAGTGAAATAATAGGAAAATACAACGCATAATAAAGCCAGGCTTTACCAGTATTACGTTTTTTGATTAGAAGTATTAATAAAGGAGAGGTATAATTATGGAGCGTTGATCGATATAAAAAACAGGAACAAATTTCTGAAATATCGAATGATAATGTGAGGGTATTCTTTTGTGGTATTATTTAATACACTATTTTTTGTAAAAAGCTGAATGAAGTGGCTTCTGGTAAATATCGGATTATTATTCGCTACACCTCTAATGGCTTCTGCCTGAGAGAAATTTTTATCTATTGATGCTGTGTAAGTATAATTTTTAACAGGAGACTCTGTTTTGTTGGTTGTTATTGAATATTGGTTATTTGAAGAATTTTGGTTTTTTTGAAAAATGAAAATGATGGAAGCAAAAGTGATTAGG